>CBDUUS010000019.1:0-11700 GCA_965370465.1 uncultured bacterium
CCGGGTGATATTTCTCCTGTATATGCTCCGCTTTGCTCAAAATGCATATTCTGTGCCCCGAGCTTTATTTCCATATCATCATCTTCAATAATAGTCTGCACGCTTCTAAGGGCCGTTGCCGGAGGACAAATAGCAATCTCGCAGCCTGTTTTATTTTCAAACTTATAGCCCAGTTCCTCCAGAAATTTCATTGCTTCGAGATGGGTCATATTCATTTTCCAGTTACCTGCAATAAAAGGTTTTCTCATTTTTACATGATCCTTTCAAAATATTGATTATTTCTTCATAAGTGCTGCAATGCCAGGCAGGGTTTTTCCTTCAAGAAGTTCCATGGATGCTCCTCCGCCGCTTGATATATGCGAAAATTTCTCTGAAAGGCCATACTTTTTGATAGCCGCTACGGTATCGCCTCCTCCTGCCACTGTTATAGCTTCACTTTCAGCTACTGCAAAGGCAATACTTTTGGTACCTTTTGAGAATCTCTCCCATTCAAAAACACCGACAGGACCGTTCCAGAATATTGTTTTGGCCCCGGCTATATCCCTGATGAATAATTCTATGGTCCTGGTCCCGATATCAAGTCCCATCCAATCTGAAGGAATATTTTCTGCCGGAACTTCCCCTGTCTCTGCATCCCTGTCAAATTCTCTCGCTATAGCTATATCAATAGGAAGAAGAATTTTCACATTATTTTTCTTTGCCAGATCTATCATCTCCAGAGCATAATCCAGCTGTTCATCCTCGCAAATCGATGTTCCTATCTCCAGGCCCTTTGCCTTCAGGAAGGTATAGGTCATTCCTCCTCCCAGTATGAGGCTGTCTACTTTGCTTAATAGATTTTTTATGACCTGTATCTTATCAGATACCTTGCTTCCTCCAAGTATGGCCAAAAAGGGCCTTTCCGGAGCTTCGAGAAGTGCAGTAAGCGTCTCTATCTCTTTTTCTAAGAGTAATCCGGATACTGCAGGAATAAATTCCGTAACTCCGACTATGGAAGCATGAGCCCTGTGAGCAGCTCCGAAAGCATTGTCTACATATATATCTGCAAGGGATGCAAGTGATTTTGAAAATTCACTGTCATTTGATTTCTCACCTGGATCAAATCTGAGATTTTCCAATATTACGATCTCTCCGCTTTTCATTTGATTATCTATATATTCCTTTATTTCAGCAGAGTATACCTGGTCAAATTTTTTAACCTTGACCCCCAATAGTTCTTCCAGCTTTAATGCTGCCGGATCCATACGGAATCTGTCTTCGGGCTTTCCCCCGGGTCTTCCAAGATGAGACATCAATATTATTTTCGCATTATTTTCCCTTAGATATTCTATTGTAGGCAGAGACATCCTGATCCTTGTATCATCGGTAACTGATAGTTCATCATCAAGCGGTACATTATAATCCACCCTGACAAGCACTTTCTTATTTTTTATATCGATTTCTCTGACTGTTTTTTTGTCAAACATAATTATCACCGGATCCATTCATCAGAACAGCCGGAGCTACAGTAGCGCTCCGGCTGTTCTTTATTATTAATCCCTAAAAATCATTACACTATATAATTTACCAGATCAAATAATCTGCTTGAATAACCCCATTCATTATCATACCATGATAGTACTTTAATGAGGTTGCCCTGCTTATATGTATATTCTGAATCAAATATGGACGAATGCTGATTTCCTATAATATCTGCCGATACTATGGGTTCTTCTGAATACTGTAAAATGCCTTTTAACGGGGAATCTTGAGAAGCATTTTTAAAAGCCTCATTGACTTCTTCAACGCTTGCATCTTTTTCCATATCGACGACCAGATCCACAATGGAACCTACAGGAATAGGGATCCTTACAGCCAATCCATTAAGTTTTCCCTTTAATTCCGGTATTACCAGCCCTAACGCACTTGCTGCTCCTGTTGATGTTGGTATTGCTGAAAGTGCAGCTGCTCTGGCTCTCCTCAGGTCGCTATGCGGAAGATCCAATATTCTCTGATCATTTGTATATGCATGTATAGTGGTCATAAGGCCGGTCTTTAATCCAAAATTATCGTTCAGGACCTTGCATACCGGTGCCAGGGCATTAGTCGTGCATGAAGC
Organism: uncultured bacterium; assembly: GCA_965370465.1. Classification (GTDB taxonomy): domain Bacteria; phylum Actinomycetota; class Humimicrobiia; order Humimicrobiales; family Humimicrobiaceae; genus M55B120. The sequence goes on from CBDUUS010000019.1 coordinate 2,099, forward strand.
ATTTGAGATGATGTGGTGATTGTTTTTATCATACTTTTCCTGATTCACGCCGAGGACCATAGTTATATCTGCCCCATCAGCCTTGCACGGTGCCGATACTATTACTTTTTTCGCTCCTGCATTCAGATGCTTGCCGGCTGTTTCCCTTGTACGGAAGATACCTGTAGCCTCAATTGCCACATCGATTCCCATATCGCCCCATGGCAGTTCAGCCGGATCCTTTATTGATGTTACCTGTATCCTTTTCCCATCAATTATCAGCGCATCTTCTTCAGCCTTGATATCTATATCCAGCATACGATAGACTGAATCATACTTTAATAGATGTGCGAGTGTTTTTGTAGGGTAAAGATCGTTTATAGCTGCTATCTCTACATCATTGTTTTTGTCGTATTTTAGCTTTGCTCTGAAAAACTGTCTTCCAATCCTTCCGAAACCATTAATGCCAACCTTTATTGCCATTATTCCTCCCCTTTAAATTAAGTTATCAATAAAAGTATTTTATAAATCTATTAATTCACAAAATCGAAATATTTTATCAGATTTATACAAAACATAAAAGTGATTTTTTATAGCATTGTTGTTCTGCAATATTGTCAATAATTTTTTTATAGCAGGAGAAAAACTTATTTCGGTATTAACTGCCTCGCTTATCGATATCCTTATGAAAGAGAGTTGATGAATACCCTTTCAGATCAAGATACTCATTTATTCTCTCAGCAATTGCAACTGAGCGGTGTCTTCCTCCGGTACATCCGATACCGATACTTAGATAGCTTTTCCCTTCAGCAATATAGTTTGGGATAAGAAAATCCAGCAGTTCTTCAAATATCTTGAGGAATTTTTTTGTTTCTTCCCTGTTAAGGACAAAATCCCTGACTTTCTCATTTTTTCCGGTCAGTCCCTTTAATCTCTCTTTATAAAACGGATTGGGCAGGAACCGCACATCCATTACAATATCTATATTTTCTGGACCCCCATGCTTATAGCCAAAAGAAATTACTGATATCTGCATAAGCTTGCTCTTTTCGATATCAGTCATCACTCTTTCAGTAATCTCTACCCTGAGTTCCTTCGAGTTAAACAGTGTTGTGTCGATTATCACATCTGCTATGCCCTTTAACTTATTCATCTTCTTGATCTCTTTTTTTATACCATCAGCGAGGGACCCCGTATCTACCAGAGGATGTTTTCTCCTCGTAAGCGAGTATCTTTTGGTAATGGCATTCATAGAGGCTTCAAGAAAAAGTATCCTGTATTTTATATCTTTTTCTTTTAGCTTTTCAAGCATCATATATATTTCTTCAAAGAAATATCCGCTCCTGAGATCTATTGCCAGTGCTATTTTTTTTATTTTACAATCCTTAGAAGAGAAAAAATCCATCAGGTTAATTAAAAGACGGGCCGGCAGATTATCAATACAATAATATCCCGCATCTTCAAAATACTTCAGGGCCTCAGATTTCCCGGCACCTGACAGCCCGGTGATTATCATAAGCTCTAGATCGCTGGACTTGTTTTTTATATCTTCTGCCATTTTCCCTTCCGGCTATCATTATTCATTACCGGCAAACTGTCTGCTCCTGTATATTTTAATCTTTTTTCCTTTTAAAAAAAACAATCTTTGAAACTACTATGCTTATTATGCTGATGACCAGGGAACTCCAGATATATCCCCAGAAACCCTCGACCCTCAAACCATCAAGCATGAGGTCCACGATCCACAATATGCCTGCATTTATGACTATATTAAAAAGTCCGAGAGTGAGGATATTTATAGGTAGCGAGAGCAATTTTATCACAGGCTTTACAAACAGATTAAAAAGTCCGAGAAGCAGGCCGGCCAGAAAAGCTATCCTGAGTTTCTCCCATACCGGATCTCCTGAAATATAAATGAAAGGTAGAAAATATGAAGCTACTGATATGGAAAACGTTAGTATTACCCAGTTGAATATCCATCTTATCAATCAGATCACCCTGTGGCTGTCCTGTTTATTATTATCTATGAAAACTATTATATATATTAATTGCATCATTATAGTTTATTCCCTTAATATTTATAAGATCCTCTATATTTTTATCCTTTATTTCATCTATCGAATCAATACTTTCCAGGATATGGGCCTTTTTTTTCTCTCCTATGCCCTTTATCTGGTCAAGCACAGAGTTTGTCATATATTTTCCGCGCAGTTTTCGGTGATATCCTATAGCAAATCGGTGAGCTTCATCTCTGAGCTTTGTTATTATTCTAAGAATATCGCTGCCGGGATCGAATTTGATTCCGTCCTGAAACTTCTGGCAGAATATCATCTCCTCCCTTTTTGCGATGCTTATAATATCTATATTGCTGATCTTCTTTTGCTGCAAAACCTTTCTAATCGTCCCATATTGGGCCCTCCCCCCATCGACTATTATAAGGTCGGGCCTCATATAAAAGCTGCCTTCTATGCTTATTTCCTGCTTTCCAAGGTATCTGAGTCTTCTGATTATCACTTCCCTCAGCATCGCACAGTCATCCTGGCCCGGTACTGTCCTTATTTTAAAGTGTCTGTACTGTGCCGGTTTTATCTTTCCGTCAGCAGCTACAGCCATGGATCCTACAGGAAAGTTCTCTCCAAGATTTGATATATCATAACATTCTATCCTCCCCGGGATATTACCGAGCCCGAGTATATTACTTAACCTTATCAGCTCACTATACCCCTCGCTGCGTCCTGTGGACCTTTCAAATTTCTTCTTTTTTAGATACAGGGCCGCATTTTTTATAACCATATCCATTATTTTCTTTTTTCCACCCGTCTTCGGTATCTTTATTTCGACCTTTCTGCCTTTTTCACTGCTAAACCATTTCTGTATTATGTCAGAGTCTTCCAGGCTTTCATGTACATATATCTTTGAAGGTATGCTATTAATATTTTCATAATACTGATTTATAAATCCTGACAATATCTGGCATTCCTCTAATAACCCCCTGTTTTCCATAATAAAATTATTCACCAGGGCAAGCATCCCCGATCTGTAGATAAACAGGCTTATCGAGGCTATCTCCTTCTCTCTTTTGATAGCAATAAAGTCCCATGTATCCCTGCTGTCAAAAATAATCCGCTGATCTTCATGAAGTGTTTTGATGCTTTCGATTTTTTCCCTTATCTCTGCAGCCTCTTCAAATCTCATACCGGCAGAACAGCTCGCCATCTTCTTTTTAAGTTCACTTATTATGGTGCGGTCCCTGCCCTTTAGAAAATTTCTTACATGCTCTATATTCTTTTTATATTCTGATTGGGAAATATTGCCGGTGCACGGAGCACTGCATAGTTTTATATGGTAATTAAGGCAGGGCGGCTCCATGCTTTTCCCGGGCTTTACACCCCGGCAATCCCTGATCTTGAATATACTTCTGAGATACTCAATGGTGTTTTTTGCAGCTCTTACATCCGTATAGGGACCGAAATACTTTGTTTCTTTAATATTCCTGTTTCTGGTCAAAAACACCCGTGGATATTTCTCATTTGTTATAGCTATAAACGGATATGATTTATCATCCTTTAGTTCTATATTATACCCTGGCCGGTTCTCCTTTATCAGGGTCCCTTCGAGGATCAGCGCTTCGACTTCATTTGAAGTGACGATATAATCTATAGTTCTTATCTGGCGGGTAAACCCTGGAGGCTTCATATAAAGGAGATCTTTACTTCTTTCAGAGAAATAACTTTTAACCCTGCTATATATATTCCTGGCTTTCCCGACATAGATTATTTTCCCGCTTTCATCCTTAAATATATACACGCCTGTTTCCCCGGGCAGTATTTTAAGGGATGCCGCTGATATGCCATGCGCTGCAGAGACATCTGTATTTTTAGAGTGATTCTTTATATCTGACTTATGCATTTACTCTCGGCCCTTAGCTTTTAAGACATTTTCTAAGAATCTTCCCGTATATGAATCTTTGGATCTGGCGACCTCCTCAGGGGTCCCGGTGGCTATTACCATGCCTCCATTATTGCCTCCCTCCGGTCCCAGATCGATTATATGGTCCGCAGTTTTTATTACTTCCATATTATGTTCTATCACAAGAACCGTATTGCCGGCATCGACAAGCCTGTTAAGTATTTTAAGCAGTTTGCTTATATCATCGAAATGAAGTCCCGTAGTCGGCTCATCAAGGAGATAAAGAGTGTTTCCTGTGCTTCTTTTGGATAATTCCGTCGATAATTTGACTCTCTGCGCTTCTCCTCCCGATAATGTAGTCGACGATTGCCCGAGCTTTATATATCCTAATCCAACATCATTTATCAGCTGAAGCTTATTCTTTATTCTCGGAATATTTTTGAAGAAATCCAGACCTTCTTCTATTGTCATATTTAATACATCGTCTATATTTTTACCCTTATATTTGATCTCCAGGGTATCTCTATTGAACCTTTTGCCTTTACAGACTTCACAGGGGACATATACATCAGGCAGGAAGTGCATCTCTATTTTTATCAGTCCATCTCCATTGCAATACTCACATCTGCCGCCTTTTACATTAAAGCTAAATCTGCCGGGTCTATAACCCCTCAATCTGGCATCATGTGTTTTTGAAAACAACTCTCTTATATATGTAAACACTCCAGTATAGGTCGAAGGATTGGACCGCGGGGTCCTGCCTATTGCAGATTGATCTATTACTATTACTTTATCCAGATTATCCGGGTTTAATATTTCGTCGTGTTCCCCCGGCCGCAGGCGCGATCTCATAAGCTTATTTGAAAGCGCCGGGAAAAGTATCTCATTTATAAGCGTGCTTTTCCCTGATCCTGATACTCCTGTTACTGTTATCATTTTCCCCAGCTCTATTTCGACATCTATATTTTTCAGATTATGCTGTCTTGCACCCTTTATTATTATTTTTTTTCCATTTCCTGCCCTTCTTTTTTCCGGAATGGGTATAAATTTCTCACCTTTTAAGTATTTTCCTGTTATGGAATCGCTGCAATCATATATATCCTTTAGCTGGCCGTTAAATATTATTCTTCCGCCATGTATTCCCGCACCAGGACCTATATCGACAATGTGATCGGCTTCTCTCATGGTTTCTTCATCATGTTCTATTACTATTATTGTATTACCGAGATCTCTTAACCTCTTCAAAGCTTCTATCAATTTCCGGTTATCTCTCTGATGGAGCCCTATGCTCGGTTCATCAAGTATATAGAGCACTCCTACCAGCCCCGATCCTATCTGCGTGGCCAGCCTTATCCTCTGGGATTCTCCCCCTGAAAGAGTACCTGCTTTTCTGCCCAGGGTAAGGTATCCCAATCCCACATCCTTAAGAAAATTCAGTCTTTTGAGTATTTCTTCGACCAGCCTTTCACCAATAAGCGCCTCTCTTTCTGAGAGCTGTATTTTTTTGAGCCAGCTGATATTTTCTTCTATGGACATCTCACAAAAATCTGCAATAGAAAGATTCTTTATTTTTACCGCCAGACTTTCTTTCTTAAGTCTTTTCCCCTGACAGCTGCGGCAGGGCGTACTGGCGACCATCTTCTCTATTTTGCTTCTCTGATAATCAGATTCAGTCTCTATATATCTCCGGCTGAGATTATTGGCGAGTCCCTCAAATTTAAGAGAATAAAATCTGACACGGCCCCTGTGATTTCTATACCTTACCTTTATCCTCTTTTTGCCGGTGCCATACAGGATGATCTTCTTTATTTCCTCTTTAAGGTCCCTGAACGGCACATTCAGGTCAAAGCTGTATTCTTCTGCGAGACTCCTCATCAATTGGGAATAATAATTTGAATAACTCATATTAAAAAAAGGAATGGCTCCTTCTATAATGCTGAGTTCTGGTTTTTCAACTATCAGATCAGCATCTATCTCTTTACTCATACCCAGTCCGCCGCATTCCCCGCATGCCCCGTATGGACTATTAAAAGAAAACATCCTCGGAGTTAATTCTTCATAACTTATGCCGCAATCCACACAGGAAAAATTTTCTGAAAAGCTTATGATCTCTTCATTATCAAGCAATTGGATATAAACGATCCCTCCGCTTTCTTTAAGAGATATCTCTATATCTTCCGCGAGCCTTTTCTTGATCCCGGGCCTTATCTTGAGCCTATCGATTATTATCTCTATATTATGTTTAATGTTTTTATCCAGTTTCAGATCAAGGCTTTCTCCCAGTTCATATATATTTCCATCGACCCTTATCCTGATAAAACCGTCTTTCCGTATATTTTCAAAAGTCTTTCTGTATTCTCCCTTTCTTCCCCTGATGATAGGAGATAATACCTGAAATCCTGTATCCGGAGCCAATTCCATTATCCTGTCCACGATCTGATCTACTGTCTGTCTTGTTATAGGTTTTCCACAAATATAGCAGTATGGTATGCCTATTCTTGCATAAAGCACCCTTAGATAATCATACACCTCAGTTATTGTACCTGCAGTCGAACGCGGATTTTTGGAGACTCCTTTCTGATTTATTGAAACCGCAGGAGATAGCCCTTCAATAAGATCTACATCTGGTTTGTCCATCTGTCCCAAAAATTGTCTGGCATATGAGGAAAGGGATTCCACATATCTTCTCTGCCCTTCAGCATATATAGTATCAAAAGCAAGTGAGGATTTGCCTGATCCGCTGACACCGGTAAAAACAATGAATTTGTTCCGCGGTATCCTTAAATCTACATTTTTGAGATTATGCTCTCTTGCGCCTTTTATGTATAATTCTTCCTTCATTATTTTTCTTCTCTGTAATCTCTATATTTGTAATCTTTTTTATCCTTTTTATTTCATCTCTGATCGCAGCAGCTTTTTCAAAATTTAATTCTCTCGCTTCAATATACATCTCTTCTTCAAGGCCGGAAAGTATATTTGCTATTTTTGAAGGATCTGCCTTCAATATCCTGCTCTCAGTCAGTTTTTCTCCTCTGGTTATGCCTTCATCTTTTTGCTTGCCTGATCCTTTTCCCGGTCTGATGCCGCTTATATGCAATATATCCGAAACAGCCTTATTGATTGTCTTTGGAGTGATATTGTTTTTACGATTGAACTCTGTCTGAAGGTCCCTTCTTCTCTCGGTCTCTTCCATGGCATTTTTTATTGATTTCGTAATCTTATCGGCATACATTATGACTTTGCCATTTATATTCCTTGCTGCTCTTCCAATAGTCTGGATAAGGGATATCTCGGACCTCAAAAACCCTTCCTTGTCTGCATCAAGTATGGCTACCAATGAGACTTCGGGGAGATCCAGACCCTCCCGTAAAAGGTTTATCCCCACCAGCACATCAAATTCTCCTGCCCTTAATCCCCGCAATATCTCTACTCTCTCCAGCGTGTCTATATTTGAATGAAGATACTGAACCCTTATGCTCTGCCCGGACAGATAGTCTGTAAGGTCCTCTGCCATTCTTTTGGTAAGCGTAGTTATCAGCACCCTTTCATTTCTTTTCACTGTTTTCCTTATTTCGAATATCAGGTCGTCTATCTGGCCCTTTGTCGGCCTTATCAGCACTTCAGGATCTACAAGTCCCGTGGGTCTTATGATCTGTTCAGCTATTTGCTGGCTTATCTCTCTCTCATATGGTCCCGGTGTGGCTGATGTAAAAATTACTCTTTTTATCTTCTCTTCAAACTCAGAGAATTTAAGCGGCCGGTTGTCAAGCGCTGAAGGGAGCCTGAATCCATAATCTACCAATGTCTGTTTTCTTGACCGGTCGCCTGCATACATCCCCCTTATCTGAGGGATCCCGATATGTGACTCATCTATGACCATCATGAAATCATCAGGGAAAAAATCCAATAATGTATTTGGAGCTTCTCCGGGTTCTTTTCCTGTAATATGTCTGGAATAGTTTTCTATTCCGCTGCAAAAACCGAGTTCTGTTATCATCTCTATATCATATCTGGTGCGTGATTCGATCCGCTGCGCTTCTAATATCTTTCCTGCATCCTTAAAATATTTTATTCTCTCCTCCAATTCTTCTTCAATCGTATTCAGGGCTCTTTCGACCCATTCTACCGTTGCAAGAAAATGTGTTGCGGGTGATATTATATATGCATCTCTTTTTTCAAATATTTCACCCGATACAGGATCGAATTCTTCGATCTTTTCTACTTCATCGCCAAATAATCGTATCCTGACAGCCTTATTCTGATAGGCAGGATATATCTCAACAGTATCTCCCTTTACCCTGAATACGCCATTAGAAAAATCATATTCATTTCTTTCATACCGGATATTTACAAGCTTTTCTATAAGTTTTTCCCTATTAAATTCTTTTCCGGCTCTTATCACTACTCTCTGCTTTTCATATTCTGAAGGAGAACCAAGACCATATATGCATGATACGCTGGCAACCACTATTACATCATCCCTGGTATATAGTGAATTTGTAGTAGACAGCCTTAATTTTTCTATCTCTTCATTTACTGAAGTGTCCTTTTCAATATACATATCTTTTCCCGGAAGATAAGCTTCGGGCTGATAGTAATCATAGTAGCTGACAAAATATTCTACTGCATTACCGGGAAAGTATTCTTTGAATTCATTGCATAGCTGGGCAGCAAGAGTCTTATTCGGTGCCAATACAAGTGTGGGGATCTGTATGTTTTGTATTGTATTTGCTATCGAATAGGTCTTCCCGGAACCTGTTACCCCGAGCAGACTCTGATATTTATAATTTCTCCGCAGGCCCTCTGATAATTGTTCTATAGCTTTATTCTGGTCACCCTGAGGTGAATAATTTGAAACTAGTTTAAACCTGTTCTCTTCCATTCTTGCTTTTTTCTCTGTCCTCTATATCCCTTATTATTTCTCCGGCCCTTTCATGCAGTTTTTTTTCATCTCCATCATTTATTATAGTATAGTCTACCCTGCTATTGTTTATTTTTATCTGCTGGCCCTTTATTCTTAATTCTATCTCATTATCGGACAAATTTTTATTCTTTAAGAGAAGTCTTCTTTTTTTCTCACTTGAATCTACAAAAATTATATAGTTGCATAGAAGATCAAGCTTTGCTCCAAATAATACTGCTGCATCTATTATTATATGATCAAAATCAGCTGCTGATATCAGCAATCTCTTGACTTCCCTTCGGATATGGGGAAACATGATGCGGTTTAATTTCTTTAATTCTGTCTGCCTGGAGAATACTATTTCTGCAAGCCTATCAAAAAGAATATCATTTTTGCCGCCAAAAACATTGCCGCCAAAAACATTTCTAAGTTCAGATTTTATTTCCGGATTCTTTTCATACAGGCTTTTAGCGGTCCTATCTATATCAAGGACCAGCACATCACTGCAGCAGCTCTTAAAAAAGTCTGCCACTGTGCTTTTTCCTGAAGATATCCTGCCGGTTATCCCGATTATGCTGATAGCATTCCCTCCTCTTCATGGTATGAACCTGTCCTGCGGTCCTTTCCATAACAAAAACAATATTTTAAAGGTATTGTAATGTAGAAATATCGCGCAACCTGATTAATATAGCAATCGCCCGTTACTTATTGATGGTTGCTTCGGAGCTCTAAAAGCATAGTATTTTTTATATTAAATTATTTTTAAAAAAGGACCGGTCTAATCCAGATTAGCTTCATCTTTGAGCTCTTT
>CBDUUS010000020.1:0-11528 GCA_965370465.1 uncultured bacterium
TTATTCTTCTCGAGATGCATCAGTCCATATATTATCGAATCCTCCAGAGCCTGCCAGCTGGCTTCTATGACATTCTCAGAGACCCCTATTGTACCCCATGTCTTTTCACCATCTGAGGATTCTATCAGGACCCTTACCATCGCACCTGTGCCCTTTTTCGCATTAAGGACCCTTACCTTAAAGTCAGTAAGCTCTATGCTTGAAAGTCCGGGATAACAGCTTTTAATGGCACTTCTGAGTGCGCTGTCGAGTGCATTAACGGGACCATTGCCTTCAGCTGTCTCTATTATCCTATTGCCGCCTATACATACCTTGACCGTAGCTTCCGACAGCATCATCCCGTCTTTTGTCTTCTCATTTAATACCCTGAAGCTTTCGAGTGTAAAGAATTCTTTTTTCTTTCCTCCTACTTCTCCGATCAGCAGCTCAAAGCTTCCATCTGCTGCCTCGAACTGATAACCCTTATGCTCAAGGTCCTGTATCCTGCCAAGTATCTTTCCGACAGTCTCTGCATCATTTTCAAGGTCAATACCGAGTTCCCTGGCCTTAAGGACTATAGATTTTTTACCTGACAGCTCTGATATCAATATCTTCCTGGTATTTCCTACAAGTCCGGGGACTATATGTTCAAAAGCCTCTGATATCTTGCTTACTCCGCTGGCATGCATGCCTCCCTTATGCGCAAAAGCATTACGGCCCACAAATGGCTGATGATTATCAGCTATCTGATTTGCGATCTCGCTGACATACCGGGACAGGCTGGTTATATGTTTTAAATTGCCTTCCCCGAGACATGTCTTTCCCATTTTTATTTCAAGATTCGGGATCACCGTACACAGATCCGCATTTCCGCATCTTTCGCCATAGCCGTTTATGGTGCCCTGCACCATAACTGCACCTTTTTCTACAGCTATCATGCTATTTGCATCGGCACAGCTGCTGTCATTATGAAAATGAGCGCCAATAGGCGTATCTATCCTGCTTTTTACCTTTTCCACAATACGGCCCGCATCCATTGGAAGTACGCCTCCATTCGTATCACAGATACATATAAAATCTGCTCCTGCATCTGCCGCCGCTTCAAGAGTCTTAAAAGCATATTCCGGATCTTCCTTAAAACCGTCAAAAAAATGTTCCGCATCAAAATGAACTTCATTAAAATATTTTTTTAGATATTTGATCGTATCGGATATCATGGCCAGATTATTATTTAGAGTGGTCTCTATCACTTTCTCTACATGCAATACCGAAGATTTTCCTACAACACAGACCCCGTCAGCCCCGGAGTTTATGAGCACTTTCAGGTTCCTGTCCTCTTCCACTGTATTATCCTTGTACCTCGTCATGCCGAAGGCCATTATCTTCGAATGTTTGCATTTAATTGACTTCAGCTGGTCAAAAAGCTGCATCTCCCTGGGATTTGATGCCGGAAAACCGACTTCAATATAATCTATGCCCATCTTATCAAAACGTTCAATGAGATCCAGTTTATCCTTTACAGAAAATGAGATATCGGCCCTTTGCGTCCCATCCCTTAAGGTAGTATCCAGTATATATATTTTATTTTTTAATTTATCTTTTGCCATTATATTCTCCGGTTATAGATCTGATGTTTTTTAGCATATAGACGATCCTATTACTTCTTCCCTGCAAGATGGTCCTTCGTATATTTGATATATCCTCCGCTGGATATGACTTTTTGTATAAAATCCGGAAGCGGCGGGATATCAAAGGTCTTCTTGCTGGTAAGATTATTGATCTCTCCTTTATCGAGGTCTATTTCCAGCTCATCTTTATCCATTACTGTTTTACTTGCATCGCTGCTTACTATCACGGGCAGTCCGATATTAATAGCATTGCGGTAGAATATCCTGGCAAATGAGCCTGCGATTATTGCCTTTACTCCGCTTGCCTTAATAGCTATAGGAGCATGCTCCCTTGAGGAGCCGCAGCCAAAATTTTCTCCGCCTACAATGATCTTCCTGTCCTTTATTTTATCCTTAAAATTTTCATCGAGATCTTCGAAGCAATGGGAAGCCAGCTCAGCCTCATCAATGGTATTAAGATATCTTGCAGGGATCATCACATCTGTATCCACATTATCTCCATATTTTATTACCCTGTCTTTGATGATCATGATAAAACCTCCTCCGGTATTGATATTCTTCCAGTTATTGCAGAGGCTGCAGCTACTGCAGGTCCGCTTAGATATACTTCGCTTTTTGGATGTCCCATCCTTCCGACAAAATTCCTATTAGTGGTCGCGACCGCTCTTTCACCTTCAGCCAGTACGCCCATATGTCCCCCAAGGCATGGTCCGCAGGTCGGTGTGCTTACAATACATCCTGCTTCGATAAAGATCTCCAAAAGGCCGGCTCTCATAGCCTCAAGATATATTTTTTGCGTAGCCGGGATGATTATTGTCCTTATCCTCTTATTTGTTTTTTTGCCCTTTAATATTTCTGCAGCCATTTCAAGGTCCTCCATTCTTCCATTTGTACATGAACCTATCACTACCTGGTCTATTGCTATATCTCCGGCATCAGCTGCATCCCTGGTATTGGATGGCAGATGCGGGAAAGCGACCTGAAGTCCGATTTTTGAACAGTCTATCTCAAAAACCTTTTCATACCGGGCATCTTCATCACTTTTAAAGATGTTATACTGTGTCTTCCCTTTTGACCTTACATATTCTATAGTCTTTTCATCAACCTCAAATAGTCCGAATTTTCCCCCTGCCTCTATAGCCATATTGGCCATTGCAAACCTTGAATCCATAGAAAGCCCGCTTATCCCTGGACCAGAAAATTCCATTGACATATACAGGGCTCCGTCCACCCCTATCATCCCTATTGTATACAGGATAAGATCCTTCCCCGTTATCCAGGGTCCCGGAACATTCTTATATACGAACTTTAATGATTTAGGGACCATAAACCATGCTTTCCCGGTAGCCATTGCAACTGCGGCATCAGTGCTTCCCACGCCTGTGGAAGCAGCGCCCAGCGCTCCATATGTGCATGTATGGGAATCGGCCCCTATTACCAGATCGCCAGGAAGCACCAGCCCCTTCTCGGGAAGCAGGACATGCTCTATGCCCATTTCGCCTATCTCAAAATAATTGATTATATCCTGCTCTCCTGCAAAATCCCTCAGGACCCTGCACTGCTCAGCAGACTTAATATCTTTGTTTGGCGTAAAATGATCCGGCACTATGACTATTTTGCTTCTATCAAAAACCTTTTCGGCACCGATCTTTTTAAACTCTTCAATAGCGAGAGGCATCGTTATGTCATTACCAAGGACTATGTCGACTGATGCATTTATTATTTCTCCGGTACCCGCATATTCTTTTCCTGAATGTGCAGCCAGTATTTTCTGTGCCATTGTCTGCGGCTTATTTATACATTTCAATTTAAATCTCCTCTTTATCCTTTAAATCCCTTTGTGGTGTCCCTTTTAGCCTATTGGCAGCATCTATGTATGCCTTTATGCTTGCCTCCACTATATCAGTAGAAATACCGCTGCCCATTACTTCATTTTCATTTGCGCTGGCGATTATCTTTACCTGGCCTATAGCATCTTTCCCAGCAGAGACTGCCTCAATATTATAGTCGACAAGCACCATATTTATCCCTGTTATCTTATCTATCGCCTTAAATGATGCATCTATGGGTCCATCACCTTCGGCCGAGGCATGTTTTTCATCTCCATCTACTGTGATCCTGACCTCTGAACCTGCAGTGATCTCTGAACCGCTTCTGACCTTATACTCTTCAAGAATATAGTATTCTTTCACTTCTCTTATCTTGTCTGTGACAATAGCTCTCAGGTCATATTCGTTTATGGCTCCCTTCTTTTCAGCAAGATCCTTAAATCTCTTAAAAGCCTTTTCAAGATCTTCTTCCCTGAGCTCAATATCCAGCTCGAGGAGCCTTTTCTTGAAAGCATGCCTTCCTGAATGTTTTCCAAGTATAAGGCTGGACCTGGCCAGACCAATATCTTCCGGCTTCATGATCTCATATGTGGACCTGTCTTTTAACATGCCGTCCTGATGTATGCCCGCTTCATGTGCAAATGCATTTTTTCCTACAATAGCCTTGTTCGGAGCTATCACATAACCGGTGAGCGACTTTACCAGATTACTGGTCCTGACTATTTCTCCTGTCCTTATGTCTGTATTTATACCAAGGTCCTTTCCGCGGGTATCGATTATCATGGCAACTTCTTCAATAGAAGCATTTCCGGCTCTTTCCCCTATACCATTTACCGTACATTCTATCTGCCGGGCTCCGTGCTCTGCGGCCATAAGAGAATTGGCCACAGCCAGCCCCAGATCATTATGGCAGTGCACACTGACTATGACATCTTCTATGCCGCTTACATTGGCATATATATGATCTATAAGATGTGAAAATTCTGCCGGCAGGGCATATCCTACAGTATCAGGTACATTAATGATCCGCGCCCCGTTTTTAATCGCTTCTTCAATCATCCTGCAGAGAAAATCTTTATCGCTTCTTGTAGCGTCCATTGCGGAAAACTCTACCATATCAGTGTATTTCCTGCTTCTTTTAACTGCTCTGCCAGTCATCTCAAGAGCTTGTTCCCTGGTCTTATGAAATTGACGTTCGAGATGGATATCAGAAGATGAGATAAAGGTATGGATGACCGGATTTGCTGCTCCTCTCAGCGCTTCTCCCGCTGCATCTATATCCTTATCATTTGCCCTGGCAAGGGCAGCTACCGACCTGTCCCTTATTTTTTTTGATACTTCTTTTACAGATTCGAAATCACTCGCCGAAGATATAGGAAAACCTGCTTCGATTATATCCACATTCAACCGTGATAATTGCTCCGCTATCTCAAGCTTTTCCCTCACATTCAAATGAATGCCCGGCGCCTGTTCGCCATCCCGGAGCGTAGTATCAAATATATAAATCTTATTTTTCATATTAATTCATTTCTAATACAGATTTACAATCTTAATATTCTTTAGACCGGAAGATTTTTTAAACTGTTCTGCCATCTCATTTGTTACCTCGCTATCAAGATTCAGGCCCATTACCGCATCCCCGCTCATCTTCCTGCGTCCCACATGCATGGCAGCTATATTTACATTTAACTTCCCAAATTCGGTGCCTATTTTCCCTATCTGGCCGGGTATATCCTCATATTTTATAAATGCCATATGTTCTGACGGCACCATATCTATTTCAAATTTATCTATTGCTATGAATCTCGGGATATTTTTCTTGCCGGTTATCGTACCCGAGATGGAAAGATCGCTTTGGGGACCTTTGCCTTTTATTGTCATCAAATTTACAAAATCACTTGACTCGCTGCTTTTTTCTACCACTATTTTTAGTCCGGCTTCTTTTGCTGCCAGATCCACATTTACCATATTCACATTTTCAGCAGAGTATTTCTCCATTATTTTCACAAGTGTCATTGAGGTCAAAACCCTTATATCATATTCCGATACTTTTCCATGATAACCTATGCTGATGCTATTTAGATTGCCTTCAAACATATTAATAAAAAGGCTCCCTATATTCTCAGCAAGCTTGAAGAATGGCGAAAGGACCTCCATCTGTTCCGGTCTTATCACAGGAGCATTAACCGGGAAAACCGGCGTACCTCCATTAAGGACCTCTACGACCTGTTCCGCTATTATTGTACCTGCCCGGCTCTGTGCTTCACTGGTAGAGGCTCCGAGATGCGGGGTACAAATAACTTCTTCCAGGCCAAATACCGGTGAGTCGGTGCATGGTTCCTTTTCATATACATCAAGTGCCGCACCGCCTATCTGGCCGTCCTTTATAGCTTCAGCGAGATCTTTTTCTACTATTATCCCGCCTCTTGCTACATTTAATATTATTGTTCCTTTTTTCATTTTATCGAACTGTTTTCTATCAAACATGCCTATCGTATCTTTATTTTTTGGCAGGTGGATGGAAATAAAATCTGCCTCTATGTATATGTCTTCAAGTTTGTCTGCTTTTACTATTCCAAGCTGCTTGAACCGGTCCTCAGAGACAAATGGGTCATATGCAATCACTTTCATGCCAAGCCCTATTACCTTTTTGGCAACGAGGCCCCCTATCTGCCCATAGCCTATAATGCCGAGGGTCTTCCCATCGATCTCGATCCCTTTGAATTTTGATTTTTCCCATTTGCCGCCCTTGAGGGATGAGTTAGCTCCGGGGATCCTGCGTACCAGCGCCATCATTAATGCAATAGTATGCTCCGCCACAGTGACAGCATTGCTTGTTGGTGCATTTACAACTATTATCCCTTTTTTTGTAGCAGCTTCAAGATCGACATTATCAACACCGATCCCGGCTCTTCCGATTATCTCCATGCTATCGGCATTCCCGATTATATCCGCATCGGGCCTTGTCGCACTTCTTATTATCAGGGCATTATAATCCGGAATTATTTCCTTTAATCTTTCAGGGGAAATACCCTTTTCCTCTACCACGGTAAAATGTTCTTCCAATAGTTTTATGGCCTCATCGGCGAGCCCGTCAGTTATCAGTACTTTCTTTTTGATCTTATTCATATTCTTTCTGTCCATTTCTAAATATTAAGATAATTATTTTGCATGAACACTTTCTGTGCCCCGCTTACTGCCGCACCTGTCTCGAACTTATATCCCAGATCAGCAAGAGCCAGCTCAAGGGCAGAAAAAGCCATTACGATGTCGAACATCCCCACATATCCGATATGTCCTATCCTTATTATCTTGCCTGCAAATTTTCCCTGTCCGCCTGCAATTGTCACTCCATATTTTACCCTCATGGTCCTTGCAAGTTCCTTGCCGTCAATACCCTCAGGCACCTTTATGGCAGTTGTAGAGAATCCTCTCTTTTCAGGCACATCTACAAGCAGTTCAAGTCCGATGGCTTCGGCTCCTGCCCATGTAGCCTCTGCAAGGACCCTGTGCCTATTAAAGGCATTGTCCATACCTTCTTCAAAAAGCTGGTCCAGTGCCTTATTCATAGCTACTATTATTGAAATACCCGGTGTCCAGGGAGTCTGGGGAGGCTTTTTTCCCATAGATGCCCTCGCAGCATTAATGTCAAAATAGAATTTTGGAATATCAGACTCTTTTATCAATTCCCAGGCTTTATCGCTGACGCTTATAAATGCAGCTCCGGTAGGCGCGCTTAATCCCTTCTGCGAACCTCCTATGACTATGTCGAGATGCCATTTATCAGTTTCAAGGTCTGATGCCACCAGTCCGCTTATTGCATCGACTATGAAAATCGCCGGATAATCCTTTACGATGCTGCCCATAGCCTTTATATCATTTAGCGCCCCGGTCGATGTCTCGCTAAACTGCGCCATTACACCCTTTATCTCACTATCCCTGTCAAGTTCTTTCCTTATATCTTCAGGATCTGCCGTATCGCCCCATTCATAATCTAAAGCTATGACTTCCAGGCCAAACTTTGCGCTTATCTTTTTAAATCTTTCTCCGAAATTCCCAATGTTTACAATAAGGACCTTATCCCCAACACTGAAGGAATTGGTAATTGCCGCTTCCATGGCTCCGGTGCCAGATGATGTAAGCACAAACACATCATTATCTGTCTTATACATCTTCTTCAGTTTTCCCAATACTTCGGAAAATATATTACCGAATTCCGGTGATCTATGATGTATCAGCGGCCTTCCATGCTCTATAAGCACTTCCTGCGATATAGCAGTGGGCCCCGGGGTCATTATATACCTTTTTAACATCTTTTCCTTCTTTCCTATTTTAATATTTGATATATCATATGATAATAAATGCTAATTTTTTACGCCGCGCGCGCAGGCGATCTTTCCTGTCCTTACAAGCTCAAGTATGCCAAAGGGCCTCAGCAGATCTTCAAGAGCTTTTACTTTCCTATTGCTCCCGGTTATCTCTACAATAAGGGTCTTCTTCCCTACATCAACAATATTTACTCTGAATATGCTGACTATCTCAAGTATTTCCGGCCTGGTCTTTGAGTCAGCATTGACCTTAATAAGGACAAGCTCCCTTTCGACAATATTTAAAGGATCCAGCTCCTGTATCTTTATTACATTTATTAATTTGTATAATTGTTTGGTTATCTGTTCTATGCTGTGATTTTCAGCATTGACTACAATAGTTATCCTGGAAATCGATTCATCATCAGTCGGTCCCACTGCAAGACTGTCGATATTAAAACCCCTGCGGCTGAATAGCCCGGCTACTTTCGCCAGGACACCGGCCCTGTTTTCTACCATTACTGATATTATATGTTTCATATTACACCTTCTTGCTTTCTATCATATTGTCAATTGGTTCTCCCGGCATGACCATTGGAAATACATTTTCTTCCCTGTCTATCCAGAAATCTACCAGTACGAGCCTGTCGATGCTAAGGGCCTCTTTTATTGCATCTTCTACTTCATCTTTTTTCTTTACCCTTATACCGGTTCCGCCATATGCTTCTACCAGTTTGACAAAATCCACGCAATTATGTACACAGGTATGTGAATACCTTTTCTCCCAGAAAAGTTCCTGCCACTGCCTTACCATCCCAAGGTAGCCATTATTTAAAAGCATTATCTTTACAGCTATCTTATTGGCAGTAGCTGTCGCCATCTCCTGGGATACCATCTGTATGCTTCCATCGCCGGCTATATCTATTACCGTACTGTCCGGCATTCCGATCTTGGCCCCGATAGCAGCAGGAAATCCATATCCCATAGTTCCCAGGCCCCCGGAAGTCAGGAGCCTGCGGGGTTCCCTGAATTTATAATACTGTGCGGCCCACATCTGATTCTGTCCGACCTCGGTACAGATTATTGCATCTCCTCCAGTCAGCTGATCCAGCTTTTCGATTATATAGCCCGGCTTTAATTTTGAGGATTTTTTATCATATATTAATGGATGATTCTTCTTAAGTTCCGCTATTCTTTTATGCCACGCGCCTTTATCCGGCTTACCCTTTTTTGCTATAAGTTCCTTACATTCTTTTTCCAGATCTATCAGCACGCTTTTTGCATCCCCTACTATCGGCACATCGGCCCTGATATTCTTCCCTATTTCTGCCGGATCGATATCAATATGGATAACACTGGCATTTCTGGCAAATTCTGATAGTTTCCCTGTGACTCTGTCATCAAATCTTACCCCCACAGCTATTATGAGATCAGTCTCGGTAAAAGCAATATTTGCATACTTTGCACCATGCATCCCTGCCATTCCAAGCGAAAGATCTTCAGTCTCGGGATAACAGCCCATGCCGAGAAGGGACGTGATTACCGGCACTTTTATGGTCCTTACCAATTTCCGCAGTTCGCTGCTTGCTCCGGATGCCACTACTCCTCCTCCGGCAAATACGACCGGTTTTTTACTTCTGTAGATCCTTGCCGCCGCTTCCTTTATCTGTTTTTTATTTCCTTTCAGTGTTGGCCTATATCCTGCCAATTTAAGAGTCCCCTTAATGCTGTCATCTATCATAGCATTGGATATGTCTACCGGAATATCGATAAGGACGGGCCCGGGCCTTCCGGTAGAGGCTATATGAAAAGCTTCCTTTATGATCGTTGGAAGTTCTGCTGGATCCTTTACCAAATAATTATGCTTGGTTATCGGTGCTGTTATGCCTGTTGTATCTGCTTCCTGAAAGGCATCCGTTCCAATCATAGGGCTGGCTACCTGCCCGGTTATAGCTACCATCGGTATAGAATCCATATAAGCATTTGCTATTCCTGTTATAAGATTGGTTGCCCCGGGACCGGATGTAGCCATGCAAACGCCAGTCTTTCCAGTAGCTCTTGCATATCCGTCTGCCGCATGCGCGGCACACTGTTCATGTCTTACAAGTATATGCCTTATATCATTGTCAAATAAAGCATCATATATGGGTATGACCACTCCCCCCGGATAGCCGAAGATTACCTCCACGCCTTCCTTCTTTAAACATTCTATCAGCATCTTTGCACCGCTTATTTTTCCCATATCATTTCTCCTCTATATTGTAACAACTTTATAACAGTGCTTGATTGCATCATTATAGCACTATCTTTTACATTTTCAATATTTACAAATAAAATCATTTTCACTTAAGTACCGCACCTTCCGCGGCTGTTCCGACAAGCTTTGAATACCTCGCCAGATAGCCTTCCTTTATTTTTGCTTCTGGAGCTTTCCACCCGTCCATCCTCTTTTTTATCTCCTCTTCACTGACAAGAAGATTTATAGAATACTGCTGTATATCTATCTCTATTAAATCACCTTCCTGCACTATTGCTATCGGTCCCCCGGCCTGTGCCTCTGGAGAGATATGGCCTATTGAAGCTCCTCTCGTGGCGCCGGAAAACCTTCCATCGGTGATAAGAGCAACATCCTTATCCAGCCCTATCCCTGCGATGGCTGATGTAGGCGCAAGCATCTCTCTCATGCCCGGGCCCCCTTTCGGGCCCTCATATCTTATTACTATCACATCTCCTGCTTCTATTTTTCCCCCCATAATAGCTTCAAGAGAATCTTCCTCGCTTCCAAATATTCTGGCTTTCCCCTTATGGTGATACATAGAAGGGTCAACTGCGGATCTCTTTACTACACATCCCTCAGGAGCAAGATTTCCAAATAGTATGGCCAATCCTCCATCCTTAAGATATGGATCAGATACCGTCTTTATGACATTAGTATCTTTTATTTCAGCACCAGAGATATTTCCTGCAATATCTTTCCCGGTCACTGTAATAGCTTTGCCGTTTAAAAGGCCGTTTTTATAAAGTTCGTTCATTACTGCCTCTACTCCACCTGCCGCATAAAGGTCCTGGATATGATGTCCCCCGGCCGGACTCAGCCTGCACAGGTTCGGGGTCCTATCACTTATCTCATTTACAAGCTTTAGAGAAAAAGGCACCTTTGCCTCATTGGCTATTGCAGGAAGATGCAGTATGGTATTGGTCGAACATCCAAGAGCCATATCGACTGCCAGGCCATTTTTTATAGAATCAGCATTTACAATATCCCTGGGCCTTGTATCGTTTTCAACAAGATCCATTATTTTAAAACCGGCTTCCTTGGCCAATCTCACCCTTTTTGAATAAACAGCAGGGATGGTGCCATTTCCCGGAAGTGCGATGCCTATAGCTTCTGACAGGCAGTTCATCGAATTGGCCGTGAACATGCCCGCACAGCTTCCACAGGTGGGACATGCTTCTTCTTCTATCTCAGCCATATCATCATCATCCAGCATACCTTTCTGATATTTTCCTATAGCTTCATAACATGTACTGTAATCAATATCTTCACCATTGAATCTGCCAGCCATCATAGGGCCGCCGCTTACGATCAGGGCCGGTATATTTAATCTAAGTGCAGCCATTATCATACCCGGAACGATCTTATCGCAGCAGGTCACAAGTACAAGTCCGTCAAATGGATGGGCCATTGCAACAGCTTCGATGCTGTCGGCGATTATCTCCCTTGTAGCAAGTGAGTACTTCATCCCGACATGGTTCATAGCAACTCCATCGCATACCCCTATTGT
>CBDUUS010000021.1:0-10923 GCA_965370465.1 uncultured bacterium
TCATTTATCAAGCCTCCAAAAATATTCTATATTTCAGCAGCTTTTTGTATGATCATACTATATATCGATTATTGCCGTACGTAGTATTGCCGCTCCTGCAATCAAATAATTATAACAGTATTTTTAAAACCTTTAAATTAATATCTATTTAAAAAGCATCCATTATATGCTCTATCTTGCAATATTGATCTGAGATATGTGCGAGCCTGCATGCATCATTGCCCTTTCCGGAGAGTCTTTCAAGTCTTTTCCTGTCAGCCAGTATGGATATAATATCAAACCTTATATCATAGCCACTGCTGCCTTTAAACCCCTTTAGAAAATACCGGGCGACTTTTCTGATCCTTCCCACCCTTGCAGCATTTATGCTTTCTTCAGGACGTCCATACCGATCCGTCGTTCTTGTCTTTACTTCTACAAAGACTATCATATCTTCTTTTTTTGCTATTATGTCTATCTCTCCGGCAATTACTGAATAATTTTTCTGAAGTATTTGATAGCCTTTTTCTTTCAGAAGGCTTCCAGCTGCTGCCTCACCCAGGTTCCCGATTTTTTTATTGCTCCACACTAACTGTCCAATACCCCTCTGAAAGTCATCCTGTGTATCCCTGTGGGTCCATGCTCCCGGATAGACATCATATGTTTCTTTGTTCCATAACCCTTGTTTTTATCAAACCCATATTCCGGAAAAGAAAGCGCCATCTTTTCCATTATCCTGTCTCTTGTGACTTTGGCAATAATAGAAGCTGCTGCGATCGATATGCAATGCTCGTCCCCTTTTGTTATGGGTATAAATCCTGTAAGGCTGATGGAAGCCAGCTTTTTGCTGTTAATATTTATAAAATCAGAAATGATTATATCCGGTTTTATTTTCAAATTGGAAGCGGCAAGGTCGATTGCCCTTATATTTGCTATAGTTATATTTTGCCTGTCTATCTCTGCAGGGCTTATTTTAGCGACCGACCAGCATATGCATGACTCTGTTATCTTCTTATATAGCTGCAGCCTCTTTAATGGGTTAAGCTTTTTGGAGTCATCGATGTCCTCTATCATGAAATTTTTCCTGTCCATTATCACTGCCGCAGCCACAAGAGGGCCGGCAAGGGAGCCTCTTCCCACTTCGTCTACACCTGCTATTAGATCATAACCCATGATAGAGAGTTCGTCCTCATAACAGCAAAGATCCAACAACCTTTTAATCTCGGAAAACTTCATTTTTATTAAATAAGAAGGACTTTTACCATCTCGAAGGCGGCCAATAGACTATCAGGAATTCACCGAATATATCTTCTTCCTGTATCATCCCAAAATACCTGCTGTCAAAACTATTGTTCCTATTGTCCCCCATAACAAATACTTCATCTTCTCCGACTGTAATGGTCTGATTAAGATATGATATATTCTGTCCACACGGGAGATATTCTTCCTCTATCCTTTCACCATTTACAAAGATCTCGCCTTCACTTGTAAGCACGATCTCATCGCCTTCGATGGCGATCGCTCTCTTTACAAGTTCTTTCCCATCTTCGCTGGTAGAGTGAAAAGCTATTATATCTCCCCTCGCAGGGGAACCGGCTTTATATGAAAGCTTATTTACTATCACCTTATCTCCAACCATAAGAGTAGGCTCCATGGATGGGGTCGGTACAATAAATGGTTCGAATATGAATATTCTTATAAGGACCGCTACAGCAACTGCGCTTATGATGGCAATAAAATATCCAAGAATCTCTTGTCCTATTTTTTTGGTCCTACCGCCATCAGTTTTAATATTATCCGGCATTAAATTCAGATTGGATTACTTTTTTACTTTGACTCTCGCCTTTTTGCCAACTCTGTCTCTGAGATAATACAGCTTTGACCTTCTGACGATACCTTCATTTATTTTTTCTATCTCCTGTATTACCGGGGAATGAAGAAGAAATGTCCTCTCGACCCCTACATTATTGAAAGAGATCTTTCTAATAGTAAAAGTCTTATTAATGCCCGAGCCCTGGGTCTTTATTACTATTCCCTCAAATGTCTGTACTCTGTCTTTATTTTCTTCACTGATCTTTATCTTTACCTTCAGCTTATCTCCGGATCTGAATGAAGGCAGATCAGTTTTTAAAAATTTGTTTTCGATCTTATCTATTTTATTCATATCTATGCTCCAAAATCAATCTTTGATGGATAAAACTTATAGAATATAATGAATTTAGTCCCTTTTGTCAAATAAATCCGGCCTTCTTTTTTTTGTTATTTCAAAAGACTTTTCTTTTCTCCATTTTTGTATATCACCATGGTTCCCGCTTTGAAGCACACCCGGGACCTCAAGCTCCCTGTAGGAAGGGGGTCTGGTATACTGCGGCCAGTCAAGAAGCCCGTCTTCGAATGATTCCGAGTACAGCGATTCTTCCTTTCCCACCACTCCGGGTATTAGCCTGATCACCCCGTCTATAAGGACCATCGCCGGTATCTCTCCTCCAGTCAGCACATAATCCCCTATAGATATTTCCATATCCACAGAGAGTTCTATGAACCTCTGATCCACTCCTTCATATCTTCCGCATATAAGTATCAGGTTTCCCATTTTTGATAATTTCTTAAAGCGTGCCTGCTGGAGCCTTTCTCCTCCTGGTGTCAGCAGGACCGTCTTCTGAAGACTGGCGTCTTCTATGGCATTCTTTTTCTTTATATGGTTTACCGCTCTATCAAGAGGGCCGGCCATAAGGACCATTCCCGGACCTCCGCCATATGGGCGGTCATCTACTTTTCTGTGCCTGCCTTCCGAAAAGTCCCTGAGGTCATATACATTCATTGTGCAGCTGCCGCTATTAAATGCTTCTTTGATAACCCCATATTCAATTATATTTTCGAAAATCTGCGGAAAGATGGTTATTATATCAATAATCATATCAGTTTCATCACTTAAAGATTATTATGCTAAATATATTCTGGTATTTTTTTCAGTATGATCTTTTTTTCTATGATATCTATACTTTTGATATAGTCATCTATAAAAGGAACACAAAAAAGTCCCCTGCTTGCGCCACTTATTTCTATATCCTTATCCTCTAATCTTATAATAAGATTTTCATTTGACGGGATCTCTTCTACTTTTTCTACCTTTCCAAGAACCGTTCCATCATCCAGACATACAGTACATCCCTCCAGATCTTCTATCCAGAACTCACCGCTATCAAGGACAGGACATTCTTCCGAACTCCTATAAAGCTCCGATCCTCTGATGGCATCGGCACCATTCCTGTCGCTGATTCCCTCAAACTTGATCACTGCAGTTTCGCCCCTCTTTTTTCTTATCAGGGCTATTTTCTCTATGATCATCTTTTTAGAGCAGTCATCAGCGGTATAAAGCACAGAACCTTCTAATATAGAATCAGGATAATCAGTTAACAGCATAACATTTACTTCTCCTTTAATGCCATGCGGTTTCCCGACTATCCCGACTAATTTTGCATCTACGTTTTTATGCGACATTTATTAACTTTTCAAAGATAAAACAAATCTGATCAGTCTAATATTTTGACTATTGAAGATTTGCCCCTCTTAGCAGACGCGGCTCTCATAACAATCCTTAAAGCATTCGCAGTACGGCCCTTTTTCCCTATAACTTTTCCAAGGTCATCTTCTGCAACTTTGAGTTTGAAGATTATGGTTTTTTCATCTTCTTCTTCTTCTTCAATCTCTACACTATCCGGACTGTCAACCAGTTCCTTAACCATGTATTCCAGCAGTTCTCTCACTTCCATACCTCCAAGTTAAATTGTTATAACTACACCTTCAGGTCCACTATTCCAAAAATCTTTTCCACTGTATTCGAGGGTTTTGCCCCTTTCTTTATCCATTCTACTGCTTTTTCCTTATCAACTACAATAGTAGAAGGATCTGTCTTAGGATCATATGTTCCTATTTTTTCAATAAATTTCCCATCTCTGGGAGCTCTGCTATCAGCTACTACAATTCTGTAAAAGGGTTGTTTTTTTGACCCGATCCTGGTTAATCTAATCTTTACACTCAATCCAAAAACCTCCAACTCTAAAATATAGTCTTATGATTTTATAATTATATAGTTTTATTTTTAACTTGCAAAACATTTTTTAAATCCCCATCGGACCGCCAAAGGGCATCCCCGGCCTGCCTTTAAGGCTGGAGAAGTGCCTCATCATTTGTTTTGTCTTCGCAAACTGCTTGAGAAGCTTATTTACATCATTAACTGAATTGCCGCTTCCCCTTGCTATCCTTTTTTTCCTGCTGCCATTTATTATATCCGGATTTCTTCTCTCGGACAGTGTCATCGAATTAATTATTGCCTCCATGCGGTCAAGATGAGACTGGTCGAAATTCATTTTCTTAAAAGCTTTATTATTTCCTGAGATAGGAAGCATCGACATGACCTTTTCCAGAGATCCTATCTTCTTTATGCTCTTAAGCTGATCTATGAAATCCTCAAAATTAAGCTGTTCCTTTTCTATCTTCCGGGATAGCTCCTCTGCCTTCTTTTCGTCTATGACTTTTTCAGCCTTTTCTATGAGCGTAAGGACATCTCCCTTGCCCAGTATCATGGATGCTATCCTGTCAGGATAAAAAATATCAAAGTCTTCTACTTTTTCACCATTTGAGACAAATTTTATGGGTTTTTTTACCACATAATATACTGACAGCGCGGCACCGCCTCTTGTATCGCTATCAAGTTTTGTAAGGATTATTCCATCACACTCGACTGCAGAATTAAAAGCAGATGCAATATTTATAGCTTCCTGTCCGGTCATCGCATCTAAAACCAGAAAAATTTGATGAGGTTTTACGGTCTTCCTTATGCTTTTGATCTCATCCATCATCTTCTCATCAATATGGAGCCTTCCAGCAGTATCTATTATTATTATATCGCTGCCGGATCTTGTAAACTTCTCTACCCCTTCCTTAGAGATCTTTACCGGATCAGCTCCCCTGCCGGAATATACTTCTACATCTATAGCTTTTGCCATATCTTCAAGCTGGAAAATAGCAGCCGGCCTGTATACATCAGCAGCTATAAGCGCTACTTTTTTTTGATTGTTTTTCTTAAGGTAATTGGCAAGCTTAATAACGGATGATGTTTTTCCCGTACCCTGGAGGCCGACCATCATTATTATAGTGGGCCCGCGGGATGCAAAACTAATACTTCCGCCTGTAGAGCCCAGCATCTTTATCAACTCATCATTCACTATTTTTATGACTTGCTGTGCAGGCGTGAGGCTTTCCATGACTTCCTCGCCAAGGGCCCTTTCTTTCAGTTTTGTTAGAAATTCCTTTACTACTTTAAAGTTTACATCCGCTTCGAGAAGGGCAAGCTTTATTTCCCTTAATGCATTATCAAGATCTCCAGGACTTAGTTTGCCCTTATTCCGTATCTTATAAAAAAGATCCTCAAATTTTGAAGTCAATTGTTCAAACATATAATATATCCTCTTGTCTTAATATTTATTTTCCGGCAGCAGGGCCTATGCAAATATCATATCTGTAAATCTAACCGGATCAAAATAATATATATCCTGCAGCTTTTCACCTTCTGTGATTATTTTCACAGGAATATCCAGATCATTTTTAATAGTAAGGATTATCCCTCCTTTTGAGGTACCGTCAGTTTTTGTAAGTATTATTCCGCTTACATCCATAAATTCTGTAAATATTTCAGCCTGGCTCCTCGCATTCTGTCCGGTTGTCGAATCTATGGCAAGAAGGACCTCGTCCGGTTCCCGGCCCAGTCTTTTTTTAACGACTCTTTTTATTTTTTTTAGCTCTTCCATCAGATTATATGATGTCTGCATCCTCCCTGCAGTATCTATTATTACAATATCTGCTTTTCTCGCAACAGCCCTGTCAAGACAGTCATATACTACCGCACCCGGATCTGCATTTCTCTGATGATTTACCATATCGATATCAAGCATGTCTGCAAAATGACCCAGCTGCTCAACTGCCGCGGAGCGGTATGTATCTGCTGCGGCCAGTATTACTTTCTTGCCCTCTTTTTTAAACATATTTGCCATCTTGGCAATTGCAGATGTCTTTCCTACTCCATTCACTCCTATCACCATATAGACCGTCGGGGGATCTTTTGAATATTCAAGTCCTATCTTATCATCTGTCTTCAGGATATCTATTATCTGATCTTTTAAGAGCCTTCTCATCCCCTCAATATCACTTACTTTTTCCAGATAGGCTTTTTCCTTTAGATTGCTTATTATCCTGTCAGCCGTATTTATACTTACATCTCCTGTTATCAGCTCTTCTTCAAGCTCCTCCCAGAATTCATCTCCAGTTTTTTTAAATCTGTTCCATATCATATTAAGGTTTTTAAATATATTTTTCATCTATACATTCTTCTGTTCTGCTTTATCTATTTTATCCATTTTTTCGGAGACTACCTTTGATATCCCATCTGACTGCATGGTAACTCCATATATTGTATCAGCTATCTCCATGGTCTTTTTCTGATGTGTTATTATTATTATCTGCTGTCTCTCAGAAAATTTCTTTACCAGGCTCAAAAACCTTCCGATATTTGCATCATCAAGGGCGGCATCTGCTTCATCAAATACATAAAAAGGTGCCAGTCTGATTGAGAATACCGAAAACAGAAAAGCCATTGAGACCAGCGACTTCTCTCCTCCGCTTAAAAGGGAAAGCGATACCAGCTTATTATTTCCTATATCGACCTTAAGGTTCACTCCAAGGTCCTCATCGCCTGCAGCTCCATTTTCATTCCTGTCAAGGATCATCTCGCCTTCCCCGCGGGGAAAAAGTATCTTGAAATACTGCTGGAAGCTCGCATTTATCTCTTCAAACTTTTCAAGAAAGACGCCGCCTATCTTTTCATTTATTTCTCTTATGAGTACTTCAAGCTGTTTTTTGCTATCCGCGAGGTCCTGCCTCTGGGTATTTAAAAAATCAAACCTCTTTTTTATCTTTGCAAATTCAATGGCTGCATTGGGATTTACATTTCCAAAATTCCTCATCCTGCTTTTCAGCCGCCCTACTATTATCTCTGATTGCGGCGGATCCTGGGATGGTTTAAAATTCTTTGAAGCATATTCTATTGACATATTATAGTCATCAACAATAGCTGTAGTTATCGATTTGACTTTCTCCCTTATCTGCTCCCGCCTGAGATCTATTTTATATATATCATTCTCCAGCCTGTTTTCCTTTATCTTCAGATCCCCTATATCCCGGTTATATCTTTCTATTTTCTGCTGATCCCCGGATATCAGCCTCTTTTGCCTTTCAAATTCAGGGTATAATCTCTTTTTTATTTTTTCAGATATCAGCCCATGCTTTTTTAATATGTTATATGCCGCTTCCACCCGGAAAAGATTTACCCTGCATAGTTCTTTAAGATCCCTGATCCTTTTTAATCTGAGCTCTGACCTCTTTTTTTCTTCTTCAAACCGTTTTTTACTTTCCCGGGCAGCCTTATTTGACCTTTCCCCCCGGCGGGCCGTGTTCCCTTCCTGCATCTCCCTGAGAATGCTGCCCAGCTCACTGGAAATAATATCTCCTTCATTTTCTATATCTCTGGACATGCTGCTGCCTTTTACCGCTTTATTGACTCTGTCCAAATATGCTTTAAACTGTGCTTCTATCATCTCTATTTTTTTAGTGATCTTTCCCAGGAAAGACAGGTCCATCAGCTCTTTTTCTTTTTTTTCTGCAATCTCGCGTGCCGTTTCTCCCGGGACCTCGCTATTGCCCGCTTCAAGGTCAAACATATTGTACAGAGTGGAAAACACATTTTTTTTACTCTCTATAAGTGCCATATTATTGGAGAGTCTGCTTGTCCCGCTATCAAAGGACTCTATTTTTGACCTCCAGCTCTCATATTCGGCCTGCTTTGAGCCAATATTCTTAATAAGGTCTCCCTTTTCCCTTTCGATTTCCAGTATCCCATCGCCTATTTCCCTGATGCTGTCTTTTGCTTTTTTATGATCTTCTTCCATTTTGGCCCACGAGTTATTTAGCCCTGAAAGATTTGAAAGAAAAAGAGATATTTCCTCGCTTTTAAGCTCATTTGCTGCTGTGGCATATTCTCTGGCCCGCTTTGCTTCGATCTCAAGGGGGTCCATGGTCCTTCTGATCTCTTCCATAAGATCATCGAGGCGTCCAATATCGTCTCTGACCCTTTCAAGCCTGGAGATAGATTTCTTCCTTCTGTCTTTGTGCTTGGACAGCCCGAGCGCTTCATCTATTATAAGTTTTCTCTCTACAGGCTTTAATAATGCTATTTTATTGACCTGTCCCTGATTTATTATAATATGGAGCCCTTTTCCGATCCCGGAATCTGCTATCATTTCCTGAATGTCCATGAGCCTGCATGGAGAGGAATTAATAAAGTAATCGCTCCCGCCTTCGGTCAGGACCCGTCTTGTGATCTTTACTTCACTGAATTCAACATCAAAGAGCCTGTCTTTATTATTAAAGAGAAGGGATACTTCGGCTATGCCCATTTCCTGCTTTTTGCTTCTAAATATCACATCGCCCATGGAGCTTCCTCTCAGAGATTTTGGACTCTGTTCGCCAAGGACCCATGATATGCCATCTGCAATATTACTTTTTCCGCTTCCATTGGGACCGACTACTACGCTTATTCCTGATTCGAAATTAAGGCTGCTCCTGTTCCCGAATGACTTAAACCCCTTAAGTGTTATATTTTTGAGATACAATACTGATTCTCCGTGAAAATACTGCTATTATAAATCCAGATTATATAATGATATTAAAGAGCTTTTGGCCGCATCCTGCTCAGATTCCTTCTTGCTGCTGCCTTTGCCCCTGCCTATTATCCTATTGTCAAGCATAGCCACTGAATAAAATACCTTATTATGGTCCGGGCCATCAGCCTTCATGATCTTATACTTTACAAGCTTTGAATAATCTGCCTGGACAGCCTCCTGCAGATAAGTCTTGAAATCAAAGATCTGCGGAGCATTTATCATATTTTCAATGCGCTCCTCATATCTCTGCAGTATCCAGCTCTTAATAAACTTTGTGCCTGCATCTATATATATGGCCCCGATCAAAGCTTCCATAGCATCTGCGAGTATTGAATCCTTCTCGCGCCCATTACACAGTTCTTCATTTTCGCTTAGAAGCACCTGCTGGTCGATCTTTATTCTGATAGCTATTTTTGAAAGGGTCTTTTTGTTTACAAGAATGGCCCTTAATTTTGCAAGCCTGCCCTCTGAAAAATGGCTGTAGTGATTAAAAAGGTATGAAGTGATCACAAATGACAGTACGCTATCTCCAAGAAATTCAAGCTGTTCATTTCCTCTTGACTGTACATTTATCTGGCGGGCAAAGGATCTGTGTGTAAGGGCCTGTATATATACTTTTAGGTCCTTCGGCTCAATACCAAGACTTTCGAGCCAATCCCTGACCCTTTTTCTTAAAACCCCTTCATTGTCCATCTACTATTTCTGCCACCTTTTGACCGCTATTTTTTATATATGAATTAGGAAGAATTAATATATAAAAATATTTAAGTCCGGATACTGTGGAGTATCTGAGCTTATTAGAATAGATAATTTATTATTTCTTTGATGCTATATAATCAAGGACATCCTTTACTGTCACCATCTTTTCTGCTTCCTCATCGCTTATCTCTATTTCAAATTTATCTTCAAAAGCCATTATAAGTTCTACGAGGTCAAGAGAATCAGCGCCAAGATCATCAACAAATTTACTTTCGGTCTTCACATCATCTCCGTTCACTCCAAGAACGTCTACGAGTATATCTTTGAGTTTGTCAAAATTTTCCATACTTTACTCCTTTAGCTTATTGGTTTTCTACTATTATAGTTAATATAAAAATAATTTCATTAATTTTGACAATATTTTTTAATAAAAGTTTTAATTATTTGCAGCTTTTATTTCCTTTTTTATCTTATCTACCAGATCGGTCCTGAGACTTTCCTGCGCCACTCTCACTGCATTCATTACTGCTCTGGCCCTTGAACTTCCATGAGATATTATAACCGGAGCATTAAGGCCCAGCAGCTGCGCTCCTCCATAAGTCTCATAATCAAATTTGTTTTTCATCGCAGTAAGCGGCTTCTTCAGGACCAGAGCCGCTATCTTTGAGACAATAGATGAAGTAAGGGCTCCCCTGACCTGTCCGAAGAACATCTTTGCCAGCCCCTCGACTGATTTCAGTATTATATTGCCTGTAAAACCATCAGTCACCACTACATCCGCATGGCCCTCAAATATTTCACGGCCCTCTATATTCCCCTTAAAGTTAAGGCCCTTTATATTTTTTATCAGCCGATGCCCCTCGATCGCCAGCTCGCTTCCCTTTTTTTCTTCCTCCCCGATATTTACTATAGCTATGCGGGGGTTCTTGATACCCAGTATATTTTCGGCATATACTTTGCCCATAATAGCAAATTGAGCCAGATACTGAGGCTTGCAGTCCGCATTGGCTCCGCCGTCTATCAGTATGAACCTTGAGTCTGCAAGCGGGATGACGATTGCGATTGCCGGCCTGAGTACTCCCTTTATCCTTTTAATATTCAGGAGAGAGCATGCCATAGCGGCTCCCGTATTTCCAGCTGAAAGGAATGCGGCGCCTTTTCCCTCAGATACGAGTCTGGAACCTATATATATCGAAGAATCTTTTTTATTCCTGATAATATCAGAGGGAGATTCATCCATAGATACTTCACTGATGCTGTTTATTATCTCGAGACATGATATGTCAAGGCTGTTTTCTGATGCGGATACATCTATTTTTTTTCGGTTTCCTACCAGTACCGTTTTTACTCCGAACTTTTCCTGTGCCTGAAGGGTTCCCTTTAGTATCTCCCCGGGAGCAAAATCCCCTCCCATGGCATCTACGACTATAGAGTACTTTTTAGAATTATTTTCCACTCAAACCCCCGG
>CBDUUS010000022.1:0-10864 GCA_965370465.1 uncultured bacterium
ATCTTAATAAATACATTAAAATTGGATTAATTATAAACCAGAATCTATCTGTATCCAATTTTTTTTAAGAATTCTTTCTGATTGCTACTTATTATAATATTATACTCCTCTTCGCTCAGTCCGCTTCCCATTGCGACTTCTCTTTGAAAATCACCCCTGTAAAGGTCCTCATGGCTGTGTGAATCACTATTTATCAAGAATTTAACCCCTGCCTCTCTGCCTATCTTTGCTACCCTGCCGTTACTCAGGCTGTGCCCTATCCTTGATGTTATCTCTATATAAATATCATTATCAGCAGCAAGCTTTGCTTCACGGGGAGTAATGAGGCCCGGATGGGCCAGAAGATCTACATATCTGGAACTTACTGCAGCCATATTGGTACCCTTCTCCACCTCCTCTACTATAGTCTCTCCGTGGACCAATACTATCCTGGCACCTGCTTCTTTGGCCTTCTTTGCCATACTGTCAATGCTGCCGGCAGGGACATTTGTAAGTTCGACTCCCGGGATCGCTATGATATCCCAGTACTTTTCCGCCAGTTCACAATCCCTTCTAATAGGTTCTATTAATTGCTCAATATTTGAATAGCTCGCATGATCTGTTATACCGATACATTTATATCCATAGGCATAAGCAAACCTTATTAGCTCAATTGGGATATTTTCTCCATCAGAAAAAATGGTATGCGTATGAAAATCATAGGTCATAAATAATCTCCGGATCCGGTCCTGTTAACATTTCAAATAAGTCATTGATGATGCTTATAAAGCTCACTTAAATTTATGAGACAATTCTATCAATATTGATTATATAAGGCTATGATTTTCTTTGATTTTTAAAAAGGGCCGGTGTTTTTAAGATTTTTAGCACTTTAAATATAAAAAAAATCCTGATTGCTGATACAATACTGCTAAATAAATAAGATTAGCGGAATCTATCTATGAAAGATAATTTTTGGAAAAATTTTGTGCTCGATTTGAGCAGAAATATAAGGGACGGGCTGTTTCCCTTTTTCGGAAAACCTGATGCAAGATCTATTTCTGGAAAATCCATAGGGGGCGATTCCACCTTTTTGATCGATGATATTTCAGAGACATTTCTATCCCGGTATCTTGAAAATATGGATACCGATATAGCCTACTATTCCGATAATACAGGCCTGGTAAAATATGGATCACCTGAAAAAATACTTATAGTTGACTCTATCGATGGAACCCGGGCCGCTGCTGCCGGACTTGAGTCCAGCTGCATCTCGATTGCTCTGGCTGCTTTTAGCGATGACCTGAAGATGAAGGACCTCGAGTTCGGCTGTGTCCAGGAGATAAAAAGCGGAAAGATATTTATTGCAGAAAAAGGAAAGGGGTCAGGTATTATATGTGATGGCCATCCATGTTCCCCCTCACTTTCTGAAAATAGTGATATTGGATCTCTATTCTGGTCGGCAGGACTTAGAGGCAGACCCATCATGCCGGTCACGGAGGTCCTTGAAGAACTTATAGATAATTCAAATTTTAATGGTAGTGTTTTTTATCTTGGAAGCGCCTCCTTTTCAATTACCCGGGTGGTAACTGGCCAGCTTGATTGTTATATCGATATCGGACACAGGCTCATAACTGAATTTCCGGCACTGGAGAAAAACTATGCCCGCGTGGGCCGGGGAAGCATTCATGCTAATTATCCTTATAATATTGCAGCAGGCTACTTGATCCTTAAGGAGAGCGGTGGCTATATAACTGATGCATGCGGGAACAGTCTTGACGAGAGACTCGTAATGGGCATAGGCAGCGATTTTCATATTTCGGTTATTGCTTCCTCTAATGAAGAGCTCCATTCGATACTCCTTATGATGATAGATAGGGGTTTTAACAAACTGGAAGAAAATATAGGAAGGTACTAAATAAAATGTTTAAAACACTAATGGATCTCGTGGGCTCTTCTGTCTGTCATCAGATTGATTCAAGGAGCCTTGCTTTTGGAGATATTATAACTCCCATCTGTTCAAGATGTGCCGGAATATATATAGGATTTATGGCCGCTGCAGCAATACTCTTTATTATGTTTAGAAAGAAGCAAAATGACCTTCCTCCTTTATATATCCTTATAATATCAGCAGTATTTTTTCTATCTACTATAATCGACGGGCTTGCTTCATATTCTGGATTATATATGACCAATAATATTATAAGGTTTTCTACCGGTTTCTTATGCGGGGCAGCGATTATGACCATACTTTATCCTGTATTTAACTTTCAGTATTACAGGGAATCCAGTAAGGAACGGATCTTCAAAGGACCTGCGACTTTTATTGTCTTTACCGCTATCCTGATAATGTCTATTGTCTTTACCCTTTTCAGGTTTGACTTTTTAGGAAGCTTCTACTATTACCTTTCGGGGATCTCTGTCATCTTTACATTCTTTTTTGTGAGTCTTGTAATGGTATTATTGATCCCGCCCTTTGCTCAGCAGGCTGAAAAACTATTTAGCAGGCACCTTGTATTACCCGTAGTGTTTGCACTTATCCTGACATTTGTGGAGATCTTTATTTCATATAAGCTGCACCAGCTAATGGCCCGTTTTACAGCCTGATCCTGTCACCGTCTGAAAAGGGTTATAAACCTATAAACCCATAAAAATAGTATCCCAGAACGCATATTACGGAAGCGAGTCCCGCACCTGTTAATACCTGAGGTTTTGTATGCCTTTTTGCCTTTATCCTTGCCCATCCGACTATTGGTATAAGCGGGAGCAGTAGAAGCATCCAGTGACCCAGAAGGATATTAAATGTTATAACTACAAAAGTAATATAGCTGGCATGCATGCTTATTTTCCAGTAATAGGTTATTACTGTATATACAAAAGCCGAAATTATGGTCAGTATAAAAATAACCTTTAAAAATAGCGGTGCACCCAGAAAATACAGGACCACTAATCCTGTGATATAGCTTAAAAGGGTAAAAAGCAATGGTTTCATCCTATTACTCTTTTCCGGTATATGAATGTCATATATCTTATTTTTCCTGTAAAGGGAAAAGACATATAGAAACGGTATTATCATGCCAAAAAGAATACATAGAAGCGCCCAGCCCAGGGCAGCCAACTTGTCCTCGACGACAACTATGCAGATAATAATAAATACCGGGACCGATATGAAAGAACCGTCAAATACAAAAGATACTATCTTTGCCCATCTATCTGACTGACTCAGATTATCTGTCTTTATATACTGGCTCTTCATAATATAATTCTATAATAATTTTTCTAAATTACACTCCCGCTAAGGATTTTTGTACATTATATTTTAAATATTAATTTTAATCTACTCTTAATTTTTTCTTATATTCTTATTTAAAGACTTTTTATATAAAATAAAATACCCCGGGCTCAAATTCATTATTGACAATACATACAATTATCTGTATAAAAAAAATATCATCGGTTCCTAAATGGACATGTGAAGGAAATAGAAAAACATTACCGGCTCACCCGGGAACCGGGATCTTAGTAAGGAGACGCTATGGGAATTAGACTATACCTGGCTCAAATAAATCCCACTGTGGGAGATTTAAAGGGAAATTACAGACTCATCTTATCTCATATAGAGAAAGCAAAAGAAAATAATGCCGACCTGGCCGTATTTCCCGAACTTGCCCTTACCGGATACCCTCCTGAGGATCTGCTCTTAAAGAAAGCTTTTATAAAGGAAAACATAATCTATATTGAGAAAATAAAGGAAGAAGTATCGGGTATTGCAGCTATAGTGGGTTTTGCACACAGCAGCAATGGGTCCATATATAATTCTGCAGCAGTGATATGCGGAAAGAAAATAAGCTCCATATATAATAAGCAGCATCTTCCCAATTATTCGGTATTTGATGAACAGCGGTATTTCAACAGGGGTGCTATTAATTATATATACAGGATAAACGGCCACCTGGTGGGCCTGAATATATGCGAGGATATTTTTTATGCTTCCGGACCCGCAAAGGCTCAGGCAATAGCAGGCGGAGCCGAACTCATAATAAATATTTCCGCATCTCCCTATCATATAGAAAAAATCGAATCCAGAGAGAAAATGATCTCTGCCAGGGCATCAGATAATATGGTCAATATAGCCTATGTAAATATGGCCGGGGGCCAGGACGAACTTGTCTTTGATGGAAATAGTATTCTGGTAAATGAAAGAGGAGAGATCATTGCCAGATGCCTGCCTTTTGCAGAGGATAGCCTTATCTATGATATTGATCCCGGAAGCGCCGGGCCAATAAGAGCCGGGGATATTAGTTTTAAGAATAAGAAAAGCAGAACGGACCCGGGCTTTGCTCCAGTTCAGATAGTAGACCTGAATACAGGTAAATATAAAAACAGTGTACCTCTGATTAAAAATATGGGGAAGAATAGCGGGTTCTTAGACTACAGCGCTATTATCTCCTGTCCCGAAGAAGAAATACTCCAGGCATTGATCCTGGGAACCGGGGATTATATAAGGAAGAACGGTTTCGAAAAAGTCGTGATCGCCCTGAGCGGAGGAATAGACTCGGCAATCACCGCTGTGATCGCTGCCCTGGCCATTGGGAAGGAAAATGTAATAACTGTTTTTATGCCTTCAGATTTTTCCTCCAGTGAGAGCAGGGAAGATTCAGAAGCTCTGGCAAATAATCTGGGAGTGGAATATATCACAGTACCTATTGCCGGTATTTACGGGACCTATATAAAAAACCTTAAGAGTATTTTTACAGATGATAAAATAAATGTCACAAAGGAAAATATCCAGGCAAGAATAAGGGGCAGCATAATAATGGCATTTTCAAATGAGCATGGATGGCTGGTCCTTTCTACAGGAAATAAAAGCGAGATAAGCGTAGGATATTGTACCCTGTATGGGGATATGGTCGGGGGTTTCTCCCCTATAAAAGATGTATACAAGACAATGGTATATTCCATATGCAGGTTTATAAATAAAAAATATGAAAATGTGATCCCGGAAAATATTCTTACCAGAGCTCCTTCAGCAGAGCTAAAGCCCGGCCAGAAGGACCAGGACAGGCTCCCTCCCTATGATATGCTCGACCGGATTCTCAAAGCATATATCGAAGACGATCTGGGCCGCAATTCCATAATTGAGATGGGTTTTGATCCTACGATTGTAGAAGATGTCCTTAATATGGTGGACAGCAGCGAATATAAGAGGCGGCAGGGTTCTCCGGGAGTAAAGATAACCGCAAGAGCCTTCGGCAAAGATAGGAGATACCCTATAACAAACTGGTTCAGGACACAGACATAAAGCTGCCTATCGGCGGCCGGGAGGCATCAGATATTTATTTTGATTTATTAATTATATTAAGACAGGTTAAGAAATGTCAGTATCTACAGAAGCTGAGAAGCTATTAAATAGATTTAAAGGCGGTACCTATATATTCGGACCAGGTGTTCTGAATAAAATCGGAGAAGCAGCTTCTCTTACAGGTAAAAGAACCCTTCTTTTCAGGGGCACTTTCCCTGGAAGCGATGATCATGTAAAGAAAATAGAAAAAAGCCTTAAAAGACAGGGAGTGGACCTTGTCGGCATTTTAAAAGGAGCAAGACCGAATTCTCCGCGCGGAGATGTAGAGAGGATCAGGAAAGATATTTTAAAAAATGATCCCGGGCTCATTATAAGTTTCGGTGGCGGGAGCACCATAGATGCTGTAAAGGGTTCCATAGTCCTTGCTTCTCTCGGAGGCCGCCTGGATGATTATATTGGAATTGAAAAGGTGTCAAAAGCGCTTGAACGGCAGGGGAAGAAATTGATACCTCATATCGCTTCACAGACCCTTGCAGGCTCCGGCGCCCACCTTACAAGATATTCCAATATCACCGATATGAAGACGACACAGAAAAAGCTCATAATAGATGATGCCATCGTCCCGGCTTTTCCCTTTTTTGATTACAGCATGACCTATAATACTCCCTCCAATATAATTGCAGACGGCGCCCTTGACGGGCTCTTCCACCTGATCGAGGTCCTCTATAGCACCGAGGGGAGATCCAGTTTCGATCTTGCTTTTGATATCGCAGCAACCGGAATTGACCTTATAATCAAATATTTGCCTGGAGCCATGACAGCTACGGATGACCACAGGGCGCGGGACGGCCTTTGTCTCGGTACAGATCTTGGAGGTTATGCGATCATGATAGGAGGGACCAATGGCGGCCATCTTGCAAGTTTCTCTCTCGTAGACATATTGAGCCATGGGAGAGCCTGTGCAATCATAAACCCATATTATGCAGTTTTTTTTGCTCCGGCAATAGAAAAATCGCTAAAGCTTATCTGCTCTGTATTTTCAAAATATGGATATGTAAAAAATAGCTATAAAAGACTTTCCGGCAGGGCCCTTGGAATATATGCTGCAAAAGCAATGATATCGTTTGCTGAAAGTATTGGATTTCCAACCACACTGGGCGAGATAAAAGGATTCAGCAAAAACCATATTGATAAGGTCCTGAAAGCCGCAAAGGACCCTGCGCTTTCATCGAAGCTCCAAAATATGCCTGTGCCTATGACAGTTGATATGATCGACCGCTATATGAGAAAAGTGCTTGAGTCTGCTGCTTCAGGAAATCTGGATACAATTGAAAATGTCCCGCTGTTATTATAATCATATGCTTTTCTTTCTATAGTACTCTTTTAAGCATATAAAAGATTTTTCGCATTTTCACAAAATAAAATATTACTTTATAATATACAAAAATGTTCCTTAGTTGCATTATTTTTTTAAATAATAATAGATATGATAAAAATAGTTCTATTTTCAGAAAATAAAAATAATATAGAGAAGATTACGGCTGCCCCTGGCGGAAAAAATGATTTTAACCTTGCAATAAGAAGCTATAGGAAAAACCAGACTGATAAA
The DNA here is from genome assembly GCA_965370465.1 of uncultured bacterium. Taxonomy (GTDB): domain Bacteria; phylum Actinomycetota; class Humimicrobiia; order Humimicrobiales; family Humimicrobiaceae; genus M55B120. The sequence continues at coordinate 6,891 of CBDUUS010000022.1, forward strand.
TGGGACACCGGGGATATAAAGATAATCCTGCTGGATATTGCCGGCCTTTCTGTAATCGATAAAAATACTAAAAGAAATTTTAAAAATATTGCAGGGACCCCTGGCAGATCAAAAACAGGCAGGATCATAATACTTGACCCCATCCAGAAAGAGCTCCTCTTTGAGAATCCTCCTTTTGCTGATGAGTTTTTGTTTACTCAAAATCTTGAAAAGGAAATACTACCGCGCATAGATTTCTTGCTGCATAAGATGAAAGTGATAATACCAGAGGATAGCCTTGTGATCGGAGATATGGTCCTTAATCTTGAAAAATATGAGCTTTCAATCGATACCGAAGTTATCGTACTGACCTTTAAAGAATTTGAGATGCTAAAGCTTTTCATGCAAAACAGTAATAGAGTGTTTACACGCATCGATCTTCTCTCTGCCGTATGGGGATATGATTATTATGGAGGCAGCCGCACCGTCGATGTTCATATGAGAAGGCTCAGGGCAAAGATACCGCCTCCCTATAATAATATGCTTAAGACGATCAGGAATGTGGGCTATATGTTTTCACCCGGGAAATAATTTCCTGGACCATTTTCGATCTTTCCCGTTTAACCTGGATTTAATAAAGATGTAATAAAGGTTTAACCTGCGTGTAATCTGTTTGTAATCTCTCTATAGTAATATTCTGGCATTATTAATTTTCTTATAGGAGGAATATTATGGAAATGTTATCCATTGATACCATCTGGATACTGCTGGCAGCTTTTTTGGTCTTTTTCATGCAGGCAGGATTTGCGATGGTTGAAACAGGTTTTACGCGTGCAAAAAATTCTGTAAACATAATTATGAAGAATCTTATGGATTTCAGCCTGGGTTCACTGCTTTTCTTCTTCATTGGCTATGGACTCATGTTTGGGAAAAGTGCAGGAGGTTTTATAGGGACAAATGGTTTTTTGCTGTCCATTGTCGACCCTGCTAATACACAAAATTTTGCTTTATGGATATTTCAGGCTGTTTTTGCCGCAACTGCTGCAACTATCGTATCAGGAGCAATGGCTGAAAGAACAAAGTTTAAGAGCTACCTGGTATATACTGTTTTTATTACTGCGCTTATTTACCCGATCGTAGGCCACTGGATCTGGGGAGGCGGTTGGCTCTCTAAGCTCGGAATGATAGACTTTGCCGGCTCGACTGTGGTGCATTCTGTAGGAGGCTGGGCTGCTCTGGCAGGTGCTATTATGCTTGGCCCAAGACTGGGAAAATATAATAGGGACAGAAGTTCCAATGCCATACCAGGACATAATATCCCGCTTGCTTCTCTCGGTGTTTTTATATTATGGTTCGGATGGTTTGGCTTCAATACAGGAAGCACTCTATCTGGGTCCAGCCAGGCTATATCGACTGTAGCAGTCAATACAACTTTATCTGCTGCTGCTGCTGCTGTAAGTTCTATGTTTTTTGTATGGCTCCGCTATAAAAAGCCTGATGCATCAATGACATTAAACGGAGCTCTTGCAGGTCTTGTCGGAATCACCGCAGGGTGTGCAGTAGTCTCTCCTGTAAGTGCAATAATAATCGGCATACTGTCAGGAATTGTCTGTTGTGTTTCTGTAGACTTACTTGATAAAAAATTCCACATTGACGATCCTGTCGGAGCAATATCTGTTCATGGCATAACAGGAGCATTTGGTACACTGTCAGTCGGTCTTTTTTCACAGGCCGGCTATGCAGAGATCGGTGGTTTTGGGGCTGTTAACGGACTCTTCTTTGGAGGTGGCTTTAAGTTGCTCCTCGTACAGCTTGCAGGCATAGCAAGTGTCTTTATATGGACTTTCGGGACAATGCTTCTTATATTCTTTATAATTAAAAAGACCATGGGTCTAAGGGTGTCAAGAGATGAAGAATTAAAGGGCCTTGACATAGAAGAGCACGGTATGGAAGCATATGACGGATTTCAGATATTCCAAAATGATTGATAAAGCATTACTTTTACATTTAACAACAATAATTTAGGAGGCTGGATATGAAATTAATAGTAGCAATGGTGCAGCCGCATAAGCTGCCCGATGTAAAGCAGGAGCTCTTTAAAAATAAGATATATAAGATGACTGTTACAAATGTAGTAGGAGCGGGACAGCAGAAAGGCTATACAGAGACTTACAGGGGAGTAATAACTGAAGTAAATCTTATAAAGAAAGTAAGGCTCGAAATAGCTGTAAATGAAGAATTTGTAGAGCCTACAATTGAAGCAATAAAGAAAGGTGCCCGTACAGGAACGATAGGGGACGGAAAGATATTTGTCCTGGATCTTTCCAGATGCATAAGGATAAGAACAGGTGAGGAAGGCAGTGATGCAATTGGTTAAGGAGCCTGTCCAAAAACTGGGCTCAAACTTGCAGCCAGTTATTTTTAGACAGATCAAGGCCTGAGGAAGAAGCAATATGGTGCCCGCGATGATGAAAAACGAAGAGATGTATAAAATAGCAGCTGCCCGAAGGGTTGGACAGGTTCCTAAAATTTAACATAGATTTAACCTGAGGTTATATTATTTAAGTTATAATGTAAAAAACCTATAATTATAATACCGGCGGCAATGATCGATAAGAAAGGAAAGAGATATGGGAAACAATGGCAAAATGAAAGAATATGTCCTTAAGAAGGCACATGATAATGACATCAAGTTTATCCGTTTATGGTTTACCGATGTCCAGGGAGTACTTAAGAGCTTTGCTCTTACCGTAGAAGAGCTTGAGACTGCTCTTGAGGAAGGGATGGGATTTGACGGTTCCTCTATAGAAGGTTTTTCCAGGATAGAGGAAAGCGATGTTATAGCCATGCCGGACCCGAACACCTTCCAGATACTTCCCTGGGGTCCTAAAGAAAACGGCTCTGCAAGGATGTTTGCTGACATTCAAAATCCCGATGGTTCACATTTTGAAGGCGATCCAAGATGGGCCCTAAAAAGGACATTAAAGGAAGCAAAAGATCTGGGCTATACATTCTATGTAGGGCCTGAGCTTGAATTCTTCTATTTTAAGTCTGATGAGGGCGAACCCCAGGTCCTCGACAAGGGAGGGTATTTTGATCTTACCACGCTTGATGTGGCAACCGGGCTCAGAAGAGATACTATACTTTATCTTGAAGCAATGGGTATCGGAGTAGAATATTCTCATCATGAAGTGGCGCCTTCGCAGCATGAGATCGACCTCAGATATACCGATGCCCTTACAATGGCAGACAATGCATTGACCTATAGGCTGATAGTAAAAGAAGTGGCCACAATGAATGGTGTTTATGCAACATTTATGCCAAAACCGCTTTTTGGAGAAAACGGAAGCGGCATGCACGTCCATCAGTCCCTTTTCAGAGGTGATAGGAATGCATTCCATGATGCCGATGATCCTTACCATCTTTCAGTAGAAGGAAAGCAATATATTTCAGGCATGCTCAGGCATTCCAAAGAAATAGTCGCTGTCACCAATCAGTGGGTCAATTCCTATAAGAGGCTTGTCCCCGGCTATGAAGCTCCTGTTTATATATCATGGGCAAAAAGAAATAGGTCCACTCTTGTGAGGGTGCCCGAGTATAAGCCCGGAAAAGAAAATTCGACAAGGATGGAATTCCGGTGCCCGGATCCAGCCTGCAACCCATATCTTGCATTTTCAGTTATGCTTGCAGCAGGCCTTGAAGGCATTAAAAACAAATATGAACTCTTACCCCCAATAGAAGAAAATATCTTTGAGATGGATGAGAAGAGAAGAGAAGAAGCAGGTATCGAGACTCTCCCAAATAATCTCTGGGAAGCTGTCCAGTATATGGAAAAAAGCGAGCTTGTGAAAAAGACTCTGGGAGATCATATATTTAATAAGTTTATTGAAAATAAAAAGATTGAGTGGGACAGGTACAGGACCCATGTCTCTAAATATGAACTCGACACCTATCTTTCAATATTGTAGGCATAAATTATTGACACTATCAGACAA
>CBDUUS010000023.1:0-10277 GCA_965370465.1 uncultured bacterium
TCAGCTTCACCCACCTTTTTCTTCTCGGACCCTGCTTCCTTTTTCTTCTCAGCTTCACCAGCCTTTTTCTTCTCAGGTCCTACTTCTTTTTTCTTCTCAGCTTCCTTATTTACTTTTTTATCTACTTCCTTTTTCTTTTTAGCTTCAACTTCTTTTTTCTTCTCAGCTGTCTTATCTATTTTCTTATCTTTTTCTTCTTTCTTTTTAACTTCTTCTTTTTCTCCAGATGCGCCTTCTTCCCCTTTGCTCATGACCCGCTCTTCTCTGGCTTCTGCAAGTTCTTCTTCAAATTGCTTATCACTTTTTATATCTATCTTCCAGCCTGTCAATCTCGCTGCAAGTCTTGCATTCTGCCCTTCTCTACCGATTGCAAGTGATAATTGATCACTTGACACTACTACCAGGGCAAATTTATTCTCATCATCTATGAGCACCTTATTAACTCTTGCGGGACTTAATGAATTCTTGATATAGGTCTCCCTATCCTCACTATAGTCCACAATATCTATCTTTTCCCCGCCAAGCTCATCAACTATCATCCTTACCCTGGAACCTTTGGGACCAACGCATGCTCCTATCGGATCAACATTTTTTTCATTTGATCTCACTGAGATCTTTGTTCTAAAACCAGCTTCTCTTGCTATGCTTATTATTTCTACTACACCCTCATATATTTCAGGTACTTCCAGCTCAAACAATCTTTTTATCAGGCCGGTATGGGTACGCGAGACTATCACCTGAGGTCCCTTCGATGTTTTCCTGACATCCGAGATAAAACATTTTATCCTCTCGCCATGCCTGTATCTTTCACCATGTACCTGTTCATATGGAGGAAGCAGGGCTTCGACTTTGCCAAGATCCACAAGGGTGAAACGGGAATCGCTTTGCTGTATGATGCCTGTAACAAGATCACCGACCCTGTCTTTGAACTCATCATACATTATCTCCCTCTCAGCTTCCATTATTCTCTGCCTGATCACCTGCTTAGCAGTCTGTGCGGCTATCCTCCCAAAATTATCAGGAGTTACCTCGACTTCGCTTATTTCCTCTTCACTCTCATCTCCGCCCTCTTCATCGAGTACTTTGAATACCTTTATCTCGCCGCTGATATTATCTATAGCTATTCTGCATTCATATTCTACCTGGTATTTTCTTTTATATGCAGAGGCCAGTGCAATCTCAAGAGCCTCTATAATAGTATCCGTCTTGATACCTTTTTCTCTTTCCAATTCCGCCAGTGCCGCTATTAATTGTTTATTCACCAAAATCACCTGTAGTTTTAAAATAATTCCTAATCAAAAAAATAGTGGGAGATGGCCCACTATTTTTATCATCCTCTTAAAATTTCGTTAAAAGTATAGCATAAATCAATTAAAAACTATATAAAATATTTTATTGATTATAATTTCCCCGACTCTCATAAAATATGGATATAGAGCCTTTATTTTACATTTTCTAAAAGAAGTTCTTTAAGTCCGGTAAACCTTTTTTCTACTATATTTTTGTTTACAGCCATTCCTATGGCCTTCTTGCTGCCTATAAGTATTGCAAGCTCCCTCGCTCTTGTCAGCGCTGTATAGAGGAGATTCCTTTGAAGAAGCATATAGTGCGATGTTAAAAGGGGTATTATGACGCATCTGAATTCTGAACCCTGGGATTTATGTATTGATATTGCATATGAATGGGCTATCTCATCTAATTCATAAAAACCGTAGCTTACATCCCTTCCATCAAAGTTAATATCCATTTCCCTTAATTCACTATCTATGCTTTTTATTATGCCGATATCTCCATTATATATGTCCTTCTCATAATTATTCTTGAGCTGAATGATCCTGTCCCCGGCTTTAAACTGCCTGTTCCCGTGCTGCACCCCGCCGCTTCCCGGGTTCACTGCTTCCTGTATCCTTGAATTGAGATTTATCACCCCGCATATGCCCCTATTTGTCGGGACAAGCACCTGGACATCAGTAAGCGGGTCCATATTAAATTTTGATGGTATTTTCTTCGTAAGAAGATGAATGATAAGCTCTACTGCTCCGGCTGGATCATTCTTCTCGATAAAGTAAAAATCTTCTAATCCGGACATTCTAATATTTGGATACTTTCCATCTCTTACGCGATGGGCATTCCTTATTATCTGGCTTTCCCCTTCCTGGCGGTATATTGTTTTTAGTTCAGACACAGGAACCACTCCGGACCTTATGAGGTCGCCCAATACATAGCCGGGCCCTACTGGCGGCAGCTGATCTATATCGCCCACAAAAACAATACTGGTATTCTTCCTGACTGCTGAAAGAAGGCTGCTTGAGAGCCTTATATCGAGCATTGATGCCTCATCTATCACAATCACATCAGCATTGATCGGGTTTTCTTCATTCTTTAAAAATTTATTTAATTTTGGATTAAAGCTTAAGAGCCTGTGAATCGTCTTTGCTTCTCTGCCGGTGGTCTCAGTCATCCTTTTTGAAGCGCGTCCCGTAGGAGCTGCCATAAGGACCTTTTTATTTTCTCTCTCAAGTATTCTAATTATAAAATTAAGTATTGTACTCTTCCCTGTACCCGGGCTTCCTGTTATTATTATTATCTTTTCTATAAGGGCTTTTATGATTGATTCTATCTGTATCTCATCAAGTTCTATATTATTTGCATCTGCAAGTTCATTTATCGATCTATTATATAGAGCTTCCCTGTTTTTTCTATCAGGCTCCTCCCTCTCGCTGCTTATTAACTCGAGTATCTTTTCTTTTACATATTGTTCAGAAATATAAAGGCTCTTAAGGTAGATCTTTTTTATATCGCCGCTATCCACAATTATTATCTTCTCATCTCTCTGAAGATCTTCTATTGCGCGGTCTATAAGCGATAGCCCGGTTTCCAAAAACTGGAGAGCATCATTAATAATATTTTCATAGGGGAGAAAGCAATGTCCGCCATCTTCGGCCCGGCGCAGCAGATAGAGTATCCCGGATCTTATCCTGAAAATAGAATCCCTTTCGATTCCTGCCTTCATTGCAATATCATCTGCTATTTTAAAACCTATTCCAAAGATATCCTCTGCAAGCCTGTACGGGTTTATTTTGATGATGTTTTCAGCATTGTTCCCATAAGTATTATATATCTTCATGGCATATGTGCTTGATATGCCATAAGATTGAAGAAGGATCATTACTTTTCTAAGATTTTTATGCTTATTCCATGATTCTATTATCTGCTTGATCCTTTTTTCCCCGATCCCGTCTATCCCGGATAGTTTTTCCGGATCATCATCGAATACATCAAGAGTGTCCTCTCCGAAGTGCGCCACTATCCTTGCAGCCATTGCCGGCCCAATTCCCTTTATCATCCCTGAACCGAGATAATTTTCAATTCCATTTATGGTCACTGGCGCATGAGTCTTTACTGCAGATATTTCGAATTGTTTTCCATATTTATTGTTTACTACCCATTTTCCCTCTACTTCAAGCTCCTCGCCGCATTGCAGCTCAAATACATTTCCGACAACGGTCGCCAGCTCGCCGCTTTCAAGCCTCAGCCTTCCCACCATATAACCATTATCAGGATTATTAAAGACTATCTTCTCCAGGACTCCCTGGATTTTAACTTGCTCTTTTTCCATTGAAGAATTATTTCTCTATGTTTTTGGACCTGAAGTCCTTAATAAAACTTACTATCCCATCAAGCGGCAATTCAAAAGTTTCGCCGTTTTTTCTGAGCTGGACCTCAATAAGCTTTTTCTCAAGAAATTTTCTGCCTATGACCAGTCTCAGAGGAAGTCCCAGAAGGTCGGAATCCTTAAATTTGATCCCGGCGCTTATTCTCCGGTCATCATAGAGTACCTCGATCCCGCTATTTACAAGTTCCCTGTATATCTTTTCCCCTATCTCTGACATTTCATCAGATTTGGACGTGGTCACTATCAAGCTTACCAGATAAGGCGCAATAGAAGGCGGCCATACTATGCCTTTCTCATCATGCAGCTGCTCTATGGCGGCAGACATCATCCTTGTCACTCCTATTCCATAGCAGCCCATTATAAATGGCTTTAGTTTTCCGTCCCGGTCAAGGTATTTTGCATCCATTTTCTCACTGTACTTTTTACCCAGTTTAAATATATGTCCTACCTCGATACCTTTTTCTATCTTAAGGCCGCATCCGCACTTTTCGCAAAGGTCGCCGGCAGCAGGGTATGAAAAATCCCCATATGCCTTTATATTTACGTCCCTTGCCAGATTTACATTTTTAAGATGAAGATCTTTTTTATTTGCTCCTGTAATAATGCTCTGCACCCCTTTTAATGGATTGTCAGCATATATTTCAATATCGCTGCCAGATCCAACCGGACCTATATAGCCTATTTCAAATCTTGTATCTGATCCTTCATAGAGCCTGAGTTCAGTGCTTAAATATTTTTCCGCTTTTACAAGGTTGAGGCTCCTGTCGCCTGTTACCATAAAGGCATATATTTTGCCATCTTTATCATTTAGCAGCATCGTCTTAGCAATTTTGTTTTTTTTCACTTTCAAAAACTTTGAAAGGCTTTCTATATCAGTTATTCCAGGAGTGCTGATCTCTTCAATATCTGCAGCTATTTCACCGGGAGCCGTACTGCCCTCAGGGCTCCTGAAGCATGCCATATCCATATTTGCAGAATATCCGCAATCGGGACAATATATCAGCGTCTCCTCTCCATCGCCTGCAAGGACCAGAAACTCATGCGAAGAGCTGCCTCCAATAAGTCCCGTATCAGCTTCTACCGCTTTAAACCTCAGCCCTATCCTTTCTAATATTCGGGAATAGGCTTCATGCATTTTTCCGTATATATGTTCAAGATCCTCCTCATTTTCACAGAAGCTATAGGAATCCTTCATTACAAATTCTCTTGCCCTCAGAAGTCCATATCTCGGCCTTATCTCATCCCTGAATTTAACCTGTATCTGATAAAGGTTTAATGGAAGATCCTTATATGATTTTATATCGAGATATGCAAGGTGGGTCATTATCTCTTCATGCGTAGGGCCCAGGCAGAAAGAACGGCCGCTCCTATCCTTCAGCCGGAATAATTCCGCCCCATATTCATCCCACCGCCCTGATCTTTCCCACAGGTCGGAAGGCTGCATTACCGGTAATAAAAGCTCAATGGCTCCGGCCCTGTTCATTTCTTCTCTTATGATCTGCTCTATTTTTTGAAGTACTCTTGTGCCGGCAGGTAAAAATGCATATACGCCAGATGCTATTTTTCTGATGAGCCCGGCTCTGAGTGTAAGCGCATGGCTCGCAAGTTCAGCTTCCTTTGGTTCTTCTTTTAAAGTAGGAATAAACGCTTCTGAATATTTCAATTTTTCTCCTTAGCTGCTATATTAGCTTTTGTAATTCTTCCTTAAATTCTTCGAGTATCCTGTCCTTTTTAACTCTTTTTATAACAGATCCCTTTAAAAACAGTGCAGCTTTTTCTTTGCCGAAAGCAATCCCCAGATCCGCATCCCTGGCTTCCCCCGGACCATTTACAATACAGCCCATAACTGCCAGTTTCAGATCCTTTTTTATATTTGAGGCCATCTTTTCCACTTCCTTTACGATACCGGGAAGATCTACCATGGTCCTTCCGCATGTAGGGCACGATACTATATCAATACCGCTGCTTCTCAGTCCAAGACTTGAAAGTATAAGCTGGCCTGTCCTTACTTCCTCAACAGATCTCTCAGTCAGAGAAACCCTTATCGTGTCTCCGATCCCATCGGCCAGCAGCACTCCGAGCCCTACTGATGACTTCACTGTCCCCCTCAAAAGAGGCCCTGCCTCGGTAATGCCAAGATGCAGCGGATAATCGCATTTTCCGGATATTGCCCTGTAGACTTCTATAGTGTCCATCACAGAAGAAGCCTTCGCAGATATTTTAAAATTATAAAAATCAAGACTCTCCAGCAGCTTTATATTTTCAATAGCGCTTTCGACCATAGAGCTCTTCATATCACCTTTGTTTTTTTTGAGGACCTTCTTATCTATCGATCCTGAATTTATTCCAATTCTTACAGCAGTACCGCTCTTTTTTGCAGATTCGATGACTTTTGCGGTTCTTTCATATCCGCCTATATTTCCAGGGTTTATACGTATCCCATCGGCCCCGGCTCTTATACACTCAATTGCCAGCCTGTAATCAAAATGAATATCAGCTACTATTGGAACAGTGAAGATGCCTGAATTTATGAGCTTTTTTAATGCAGACACTGCATCTTCATCAGGTACAGCTATCCTTATTACCTCGCAGCCATTATCGGCAAGCCCGGTAATCTCATTTTTTATTCCATCGGTATCTGAGATTTTTGATTTTGTCATAGACTGAATAGAAACAGGATTGCCATTGCCGATTTTGAGCTTCCCCAGCCTTATTTCTCTTGTCTTCTTCCTTATTATTTTCATCAATGCTTTCTTCTTACATATTGTTTAGATTAAAAGGGCTTATTATATCATAAACGAATCCCACTATAAGCAGCGAGACCATTAAAAATATTCCTAAATAATTCGCCGCCTCCACCAGCTTTCGGGGCACCGGTCTCTTCCTTATGGTCTCTATGACAAGCAGTACAATATTACCCCCATCAAGCGGTAATATCGGGAGTAGATTTCCAAATCCTATCAATATGGAGACCAGGGCCATAAAAAGGATAAAATTCTGTATTCCCATTGAAATAGACTGCTGGAAAATACTCACGACTCCTATAGGCGACACCGGCCTTGCCTGATCAAAAGACAGCTGGCCGCTAAATAGCATTCCAAAAAGCTTCACATAGCTCACGAGTATATCCCCTGTCATTTTGAAGCTTTCCTTTATTACCTTAAAGAAACCGGGTCTCACTTTAGTATATTGAGGTGATATTCCAAGATAACCATTCCCTTCGACCGTATCCAGCACAGGTTCGATGGTCATCTCGCTGCCGTCTCTTATTATTGTATAGATCACCTTTTCTCCCGGCCTTTCCTGTGTTTTTGCCGCAAATTCATCCCATGTCTCTATCTTCTCACCATTTATGGCCGTAACCCTGTCGCCAATATTGAATCCATAAGCCTCTGCGGGAGTTTCCGGCTGTACATAATCTATTGTCGTATTTGGCTCATATATTCCCATGCTCAAAAATATTGCAATAAGTATAATGGCAAAAATCACATTAAAGCCGGCACCGGCAAATATTGTAAGGAATTTTTTATAGAAAGGCTTGCCCTGATATGACTGATCTTCCATTCCTTCCGGTATTTCCTCATTCCTGTCCATACCCATTACCCTTACATAGCCTCCTACAGGAATTGATTTTAGCCCGTATTCTGTTCCGGACCTTGATTTAAATTTGAATATCTTCGGTCCGAAACCCATAAAAAATTCGTGAACATACATCCTGCCTGCTTTTGCAAATATAAAATGGCCGAATTCATGGACTATGATTATCAGTGAAAAACCTATTATTGCTAAAGCATATTGTAAAATTATCATATATATTCTATACCTTTCCAAATCTTCTATGGCGCTTTTGATATTCCCTGACAGCCTTTAAAAAATAATTTCTCTTAAAATCGGGCCACAGGACCTTGCTGAAGTATAGCTCGGTATATGATATCTGCCAGAGTAAAAAATTGCTTATCCTGTACTCCCCGCTTGTCCTTATCAGAAGATCGGGATCGGGAATATCCCATGTTAAGAGATTTTTTGAAAAAATGTCTGCATCTATATCTGAATATTTAAGCCTTCCTTTTTCGACATCCCTGCAGATCTTCCTGACTGCTCCGATTATTTCCTGCCTTGAACCATAGTTTAATGCTATATTGAAATTAAGGACCTTATTGTTAGATGTCTTTGATTCTGCATCTTCATAAGCTTTAAGGATCTCAGGAGGCATGCCTGTCCTATCGCCTATGAGCCTTAACCTGACCCCATAACTCTCAAGCAGCTTTAGCTCATTTCTTAAAGTCACCATAAAAAGATTTAATAAGAATTTTATCTCCTTTTTAGGTCTCTTCCAGTTTTCACTTGAAAGCGAATATACTGTAAGATGCTTTATTTTCAGATCGATGCAGGCTGCTATTATTTCCCTTAATGATTCCACCCCTGCCTTATGGCCGGCAGAGCGCGGCAGATTCCTTTTTGCGGCCCATCTGCCATTTCCGTCCATTATTATTGCGACATGACCCGGTATGTTTTTACCGGATATATTATCTTTGACAATACTTTTTCTTGAAGTGAATATTGAAGAAAAAAAATTCAAGATCCATATACCTACACTTCCATGATTTCCTTTTCCTTCTGCTGGAGAGCTTTATTTACTTTCTCTATAAACTCATCCGTTATATCCTGGACTTCTTTTTGGGAATGTGCCAGATCATCTTTCGTTATATCCCCGCCAGTCTCCATATTTTTGAACTCATCATTTGCATCTCTTCTAATATTTCTTATGGCTACTTTTCCATCCTCCGCTACTTTTTTTACGAGCCTGACAAGCTCGAGCCTTCTTTCTTCATTAAGAGGAGGTATGGCAAGCCTTATTACCTTGCCGTCATTAGTCGGATTTATTCCAAGATCCGATTTGATGATCTGTGTCTCAATCTCTTTTAAAAGTTTTGGGTCAAAAGGAGAAATGAGTATCATTCTGGGCTCGGGAATACTTATATTTGCAGCATGTTTTATTAGTGTCCTTGTACCATAATAGTCGATAAAAACATTATCCAGAAGTGCCACTGATGCTCTGCCCGTCCTGATGGTATTAAATTCATGCTGTGTGTTCTCCAGTGATTGACCCATCCTTTTTTTTGCTTTGTTTATGACTATGTCTTTCATTTTTACCCCTTTGATACTAAAGTTCCTATATCTCTTCCCATTATAACACCTTTGATATTTCCAGGTACTTTTATATCAAATACTATAATGGGAAGATTATTTTCCCTGCAAAGTGAAATTGCTGTAGAATCCATTACTCCAAGATTATCGCTGAGGACCCGCGTAAAGCTTAATCTCTTGAACTTTTTTGCATCTTTGAATTCATTAGGGTCCCTGTCATATACTCCATCTACATCTGTAGCCTTGAATATTATTTCGGAATCTATCTCAAGCGCTCTCAGGGCCGCAGCAGTATCAGTTGTAAAATATGGATTTCCTGTACCTCCGGCAAAGATTACCACCCTTTTTTTCTCAAGGTGTCTGACAGCTTTACGCCTTATAAAAGGCTCCGCTATCTCTTGCATGGATATTGCTGTCTGTACCCTTGTCACTGTTCCTATCTTTTCAAGGGCATTTTGAAGACCCAGCGCATTCATTATAGTGGCAAGCATCCCGATATAATCAGCTGTTGCCCTATCTACGCCATTTGCGCTTGCTGATACTCCCCTCCAGAAATTCCCGCCTCCGATCACAATAGCTATCTCTACTTCAAGATCCGCTACTTCCTTTATCTGTCCGGCGATACCATCAATAATAGTAGGGTCCATATTATGTCCGCCTTTTCCGAGCAGGGCGCCTCCGCTGATTTTTAGCAATACTCTTTTGTATTTTGGGTCAGCCATTTAAATATTCTACTAAAAACTTCTATTGAATAAATGCTTTATTTATCTTCCCCGAGAACATAACGGCAAAATCTCCTTATTACTATATTTTCACCCATCGTAGCTATTCTTTCCTTCAGGAGATCGCCTATCTTTTTATCCGGATCTTTTACAAATGCCTGTTCAAGCAATACTCTTTCCTCATAATATTTCTTTATTCTGCCTTCAGCTATTTTATCCACAATATTTTCCGGTTTTCCATCATTTATTGCCTGTTTTCTATAAATATCTTTTTCAATTTCTATTTCTTTGCCAGGGACTTCCCCTACAGAGACATATGAAGGATCGGCAGCAGCAATATGAAGTGCCAGATCATGGACAAACGATTTAAACATCTCATTTCTGGCCACAAAATCCGTTTCACAATTTACCTCTATCATGACCCCTATTTTTGACCCATGATGGATATAGCTTCCCACCATGCCTTCCTTTGTTGCTCTCGAAGCTTTCTTTGATGCCTGCGCCAATCCTCTTTCTCTCAATATTTTTTCAGCCTCTGATATATCTCCTTTTGCATCAAGGAGGGCTTTCTTACAGTTCATCATCCCGGCATTACTTTTAGCCCTTAGCTCTTTTACCAATTCTGATTTTATTTCCATTTATATATATCCTCCTATTTATACCCAGGTATTTTCTTCCGGCGCTTCTTCCAATTCGTCTTCTTTTTTCTCTTTTTCAAGTTCTTTTGATTC
>CBDUUS010000024.1:0-10060 GCA_965370465.1 uncultured bacterium
AATTTTAGGATAGAAGTCGATCTTGGCCGCCAGATGGTCACCGTATTTTATAAAGACGATATGCTCAGGGAAATGATATGTTCAGGAGGAGCTCCCGAATCGCCTACTCCTCCGGGGGAATTTACAACATCACAGAAAATCCCAAAGGCATTTATTGAGAGGTTTGACGTGGGAGCATATTACTGGATAAGATTCTTTGAGGATTATCTTATCCACAGCGTTCCCTTCGATGAGAACTGGGAAATGATAATCGAGGAGTTTGAAAAGCTCGGCAGTCCTGCGAGCCATGGGTGCATAAGGCTCAAGCTGGAAGAAGCAAAGTGGCTCTATGAGACTCTTCCTCTCGGCGTAAAAGTATTGATATACTAATATGAAGCAGGAAAGGTCTTTTAAATCGGCACTCCTTTTGGATATTGCTGGATTATTAAATTGCCATACCGGATATTTATAAAAATATTTTGATATATTTTAAATAAAAAAGTGTATTTAAAGAGCCTTGAGCTAAAAAACTACAGAAATTATGATCATATAGATCTTGAGTTTGATAAAAACTCTATACTGCTTGTAGGAAATAATGGTAATGGAAAGACAAATCTTCTGGAAGCAATATACTATCTTTCTACAGGACGTTCCCACCGGACCCATATCCAGGATGAGCTTGTAAAATGGGGAAGCGGGTTTTCACTGATCCGTGCAAATATTTATTCAGGCAGTAATCAGAAAAAATTTCTGGTGGAAATAGAAATAAGGAAGAATAATGTCCTGAAGATAAAGGTAAATGGCGTATATCAGAAAAGAAAGACTGATTTCGTCTCGATTCTTCCAACAGTGATCTTTTCCCCGGATGATCTGAGAATAATCAAATCGAATCCAGGGGAAAGAAGGGCATTTCTTGATTCTATTCTGGAAAAAACGTACAGGGATTTTTCTTCCCTCAGGCTTCAATACCAGAAGATCCTGATTCAGAGGAACAGCCTTCTTAAAAGCGCGGGAGGGAGGCTCAGCAGCAGGCACCTTGAAACGATCGATACATGGAATGATAATCTTGTAAAATATGGCATAGAGATCATATTAAAAAGGTATGAGCTTTTACATTCTATTAAAGCAGATTTCATCGGCCATATAGAGAGCTTCTTTAAAGGAGTCATTCCTGATATCAAGTATGTCTTTAGCTGGAACAGAAATGGCAAAGGAGAGAGTCATGAGCCTGAAAAGAATCCCGGGGAAAGTAAGAAAAAGGATAGCGATATTATGATAAATAGGGATTTTCTGAGGGAGGAGTTCAAGAAAAGGCTGATTGGAAAACTGGACATCGATCTTGCCCGCAAGACAACCACTATTGGACCGCACAGGGATGATTTTATTGTTTATTTTGACGGTAGGGATATAAGGTCTTTTGGTTCGCAGGGACAACAGAGGATATCATCAATAAGCCTGAAGCTATGTGAGTTAAAGACCCTTCAGGACAGGCTAAAAACAGATCCGGTACTTCTACTGGATGATGTCCTTTCGGAACTTGATACCCTGAGGCGCAAAAGACTGGTAAAGATCATAGGCAGATTCCAGACATTCGTGACTGCTACTAATATAAGTTATCTCGATAAACTTGACATAGATTTTGGATCAAGATTTCTGGTAGGGGACAATAGCATAACCGGGATGAAGCTATAGTTCAGGGCTAAAGATTCTTATTTTTGCCATATAAATATGTTATTATATAGCAGGTTTATTGTAACTTAATTGTAACAATTAAGTTGTTACAGAAGTATTTATTGTCAAATATTAAAAGAGGATATCAATATGATCATTAATCAGGCTGTTTTATGGGTCATCCTGGGAGTCTGTCTTGTTCTCTTTTGCTCAGGGTTTCTATACAGGGTTTCGATCTGGCTGTATGGAGAAGATGGAGGGGAAGGGGAAAAAAGATCCAGAACAGGTAAATTTTTTCGGTATTCTGGAATATTTTTAAAGACTCTTTTCAGCAGAAAAGCGGGACGAGTGATAAAAAACTTTTTTTCAAACGGCATCATACACGGAAATCTTTTCAGGGACAGCATACTGAAATGGTTTATACATATATTCATGTTCTTTGGTCTTGCAAGCTTTACTCTGATAACACTGCTGCATTTGATAGCTATTGCTGCTGCACCGGGCGGTATCATAGGCGCAGCCAGCCCATGGTTCATAATGGTGTTTGGGACCATTGAAAACAGGTTTACCGCAATTATTACCGACCTGTCCAAGCTTGCTATATTTGGAGGAGCTTTTATTGCATTTCTGAGGTTCCTGCTCCTTAAAAAGAAATATAAATCAGTCGAACTAAAGGATAAATCCGCAGGTATAATGATATCGGTGATAGCGCTGCTCTCTTTTGTATATGAAGGGACCTTTTTCCTCGCTATGGGAACTCCGGCAGCAAGAGCGGCATTTGCACCTGCTGGATATATACTTTCCCTCATACTCGGATTTATACCGGGTATTAACTGGGCGGTGGCAGCTACGGTCTTTTTCTATGCATATATCAGCATGCTCTTTTTATTTGTAGCTGCGGTGCCTTTTGGAAAATATTCCCATATGGTCTTCGGTCCTATTGTAGCGGTACATAATAAGATGAAAGAAGAAAGCATTAGTATCTTAAGATGATTTTGATCGACAGTGGTCTGGATAATAAATATAAAAAAATGATAGGATAAAAAATGAAATTAGATAAATTGGGTGTAAAACAGTTTGCAGAGTTAGATGCCTGCACGAGATGCGGTAATTGTCTGGACCTTTGCACTGCATATCTGGGAAGTAAGGATGTATCTATATCGCCAAAGAAAAAAATGGAAAAGTTAAAAAATGCGGTGAATAAGGAATACGGGATCCTTTCCAGATTGTTGAAGAAAAAGATAACAAAAGAAGAGATAGATGCATTATCACATGCAGCATTTGCCTGTACCATGTGTTCGAGATGTGAAGTGGACTGCCATATAAATATAAAGCTTCAGGATATCTGGCTCAAATTAAGGGAAATATTAGTAGATGAAGGCGAGTATCCCGAGATCATGGATATGATGAGAGATAGATTGAAGAAGTCCCGCAATGTCTCTTTTGATACCAATGAGGGGAGAACGGATTGGATAAAACCTGTCCCTGATGTTCCCGAAGACAGGTTTATAAGGGAAAGCGCGGAAGTCATATATTTTGTAGGGTGCGTATCTTCTTTTTCTCCGAGGACATTTAAAATTCCGCGGTCGGTCGTCCAGATATTCCAGAAAGCAGATATAGATTTTGCACTTCTCGGGGATGAAGAATGGTGCTGCGGTTTTCCGCTTATGTCATCCGGTTTTGCAAAGGACTTTATTGAATTTGCAGAGCACAATATTAAAAGGGTCAATAGCAGCGGAGCAAAATACCTCGTGACCGCATGCCCCTCATGCTATCATATGTGGAGCCATGTCTATCCAGATAAAATAAAGAATGCAAAAATGAATTTTAAGGTCCTTCACGCGGTACAGTATCTTTATATGCTGGTAGAGGAAGGCAGGATAAAGCTAAATCCCGTAGATAAAAAGGTCACCTATCATGACCCCTGCGATCTTGGCAGGAATTCAGGCATATATGAGGAACCGAGAAAACTTATCAAGGCGATCCCCGGATTGGAATTTATCGAGCTTGAGAATAATGGAAAATATGCGACATGCTGCGGAGGCGGAGGCAATGTGGAATCCATTGATGCCGGTCTTTCATCGAGTATCGCTTCTCTAAAGGCTCATGAAATAATCAAAACAGGAGCGGATATAGTTGTGACTTCATGCCAGCAATGTGTCAGGACCATAGCAACGGCCCTGAAAAAAGAAAAATCGAAAATAAAAACAATGGATCTGGTCCAGCTTGTACTTGAAAGCAATAGAGAAGAATCCTGATCTTCCATTATTTTTTGTACCGGCTTCCGGAGGTGTTCTAAATGAAAGAGATGGAAGATATTGGCAGCATAATAGGCTCAGTAGTAAACAGGATGGATATTAGTACAAAATTGAAGATATCCGGTATCTTTAATCACTGGGAAGAAATAGTAGGAAAAGAAATAGCAAAAAGATCCAGGCCCAAAAAGCTTGTCCGCAGAATCTTATATATATCAGTGGCTACTTCTACATGGGCAAATGAACTCAGTCTCATGTCGGAAAAACTAATAGACAGGATTAATTCCTTTGCAGGTGAAGAGATCGTCGAAACATTGAGATTCAAAGCAGATCTTTAAATACTTTCAGCGTATTTTGGCAAAATTTGTATTGAAATATGGTATAATATTACTTTAAAGCAAGCTATTTATTTGATATTGCTTTTGATTAGGAACAAAAGTGGGAATCACCGGTTTTTCAAATCCGGGATGAGAGTGTTAATAGGGATGTCACATCTTATATGGCTGGATCATGAAGGGTATTTGCAAAACAGGTATTTATTCAGCAGTAATTGCCCTTTATCTTTATTAAATAAAGAATTAAATCAGGCAAAGAGGGGATTTTTTTGGGAAAATCAAGTTATGATGCTAAAGATATTACTGTACTTGAGGGTCTGTCAGCTGTAAGAAAAAGACCTGGCATGTATATAGGGTCAACGGGTACAAGGGGGCTTCATCATCTCATATATGAAGTCATTGATAATAGTATCGATGAGGCTATGGCAGGGTACTGCGATAATGTACTTGTCGTTTTAAACAAAGACGATTCTGTCACAGTGATCGATAATGGCAGGGGAATACCTGTTAAAAAAATTGAGAAATATAATAAGCCCGCAGTGGAGATCGTATTGACAAAGCTTCATGCGGGAGGAAAGTTCGGCGGAGAGGGATATAAGGTATCCGGGGGTCTTCATGGAGTCGGGATATCAGTCGTAAATGCCCTTTCTGAGAAATTAATAATAGACATAAGAAGAGATGGATATGTTTATAATCAGGAATATGTAAGGGGGGACCCGACAGGACCCTTGAAAAAAGGGAAGAAGACTAAAAATCATGGAACCGCAATAACATTCTTTCCTGATATGGAAATATTTGAGGATATTGATTATAAATATGAGATACTGGCCAGCAGGATGAAGGAGATGGCATTTCTTAATAAGGGCCTCAAGATCACACTTGTTGATATGCGTGAGGAACCCCGGAAGAAGGAAGAATACCAATATGAAGGCGGTATAATTGATTTTGTAAACTATCTATGCGAGAAAAAAGACAGCTTGCACAAAGAAGTCATTTATATATCCAATAAAAATGACAATAATGAAGTAGAGATCGCAATGCAGTATACCAGCGGCTATTCTGAAAGCATATTCTCATTTGCCAATAATATAAATACAACTGAAGGCGGCACGCATCTCAGCGGTTTCAGGGGAGCGCTTACTCGTACTATAAATGATTATGCCAGAAGTAATAATATACTGAAGGAAAAGGATGACAATCTCCAGGGTGAAGATGTAAGAGAGGGCCTGACTGCTATTATAAGCGTTAAGCTAAAGGATCCTCAATTTGAGGGGCAGACCAAGACCAAGCTTGGCAATAGCGAGATGAAGGGTTTTGTAGAGTCAACAGTGAACTCAAGACTTTCCGAATTTATGGGTGAGAATCCTTCAGTCGCTAAAATAATTGTCAACAGATGTCTTGATGCCGCAAGAGCCCGCAATGCGGCTAAAAAGGCCCGCGACCTTACGCGCAAGAAATCCTTCCTGGAGAGCGGGTCCCTTCCCGGGAAACTGGCTGACTGTTCCATAAATGATCCGAAATTCAGCGAGATATACCTCGTAGAGGGAGATTCGGCCGGAGGCAGCGCCAAACAGGCAAGGGACAGGAGATTCCAGGCCATACTTCCCCTGCGGGGGAAAATACTCAATGTTGAAAAGGCCAGGCTCAATAGGATACTTTCGAGCATAGAGATACAGGCGATGATCACTGCCTTTGGAGCCGGAATAAGCGATGATTTTGAAATAGAGAATGCGAGATACCACAAGATAATAATAATGACCGATGCTGATGTAGATGGTTCGCATATAAGGACTTTGATACTTACATTTCTGTACAGGTATATGCCGGGGCTTATTGAGGCCGGCTATATATATATTGCACAGCCGCCGCTCTATCAGATCAAAAGCGGTAAAGAGATAAATTATGCCTATACAGAGAAAGAGCTTGATAGTTTTAAGAAAAAGTATGAAGGCAAGAGGATCAATGTCCAGCAATATAAGGGCCTCGGAGAAATGGATCCGATACAGTTATGGGACACTACTATGGATCCGGAGACAAGGACGCTGCTGAAAGTCGAGATCGAAGATCCGCTTATAGCAGATGATGTATTCTCTACTTTGATGGGGGATAAAGTAGAACCTCGCAGGAGGTTTATTGAGAAAAACGCCAGGGGAGTATCTTTTATAGACATTTAGCATAAGAGGGTCCTTATCAGGTAGAAAATAATTTTAGTCAGGGGAATAAATGGTATTTGAACTCAAGGGAAAGATAAAGAATGTTGAAATAGAATCCGAAATGCAGGACTCATATCTAAGCTATGCTATGAGCGTAATAATAGGGAGGGCCCTGCCGGATATTCGGGATGGTTTGAAACCCGTACACCGCAGGATACTGTATGCAATGCAGGATATGGGAATGCGGTCGAATACTCCCTATAAAAAAAGCGCCAGGATAGTCGGCGAGGTCCTCGGCAAGTATCATCCTCATGGCGATACGGCGGTCTACGATGCAATGGTAAGAATGGCGCAGGATTTTTCCCAGCGATATATGATGGTCGACGGCCACGGCAACTTTGGTTCGGTCGATGGAGACAGAGCGGCAGCTATGAGATATACAGAAGCCAGACTGGCAGCATTTGCAGAAGAGCTTCTGATTGATATAGATAAGGATACAGTAGATTTTGTAGATAATTTTGATAATTCTCTTAAAGAGCCATCCGTGCTTCCATCGAAGATCCCCAATCTTCTTGTGAATGGTTCATCAGGGATCGCTGTCGGAATGGCCACAAATATACCGCCGCATAATCTTGCTGAAATAGTAGAAGGGATAATATACAGGATCGATCATCCTGAGGCTGTTATAAAGGACCTTATGAAGAGAATAAAGGGACCTGATTTTCCCACTGGAGGCATCATCATGGGGATTGAAGGGATAAGAGAAGCCTATGAGACAGGAAGAGGAAGACTGGTGGTAAGGGGAAGGGTCCATCAGGAGCAGCCCCGCAAAGGAAAAACACAGGTTATTGTCAGTGAACTGCCCTATCAGGTAAATAAAGCAAGATTTGTAGAAAAAATAGCTGAGCAGGTAAGGAATAAAAAAATAGAGGGTATCAGTGATCTGAGGGATGAATCTGATAAGAGCGGAATGCGGGTCGTCATAGAGTTAAAAAGGGATGTGATTCCCAATGTGGTGATAAACTCTCTCTATAAACATACACAGCTGCAGGATACTTTCGGAGTAATAATGCTCAGTCTTGTCGATGGCGTACCAAAAACCCTGAATCTCAGGGATATGATCGACGAATATATAAAACACCGCTACCAGGTAGTAGTGAAAAGGACAAAATATGAGCTGAAGAAAGCAGAGGAACGCGAGCATATACTGGCAGGCTATCTTATAGCTCTGGATAATCTTGATGAAGTAATAAAAGCGATCAGATCCTCAAAGGATGCTGCTGCAGCTAAGAGTAAGCTCATCAAGGGCTTTGACCTTTCGCCCATACAGGCCCAGGCAATCCTGGATCTTAGATTACACAGATTAACAGGGCTTGAAAGAAATAAGATCAAAGAGGAACATAAGGAGATCCTGGGAAGGATCAAAAAGCTCAAGGAACTTCTGGCAAGCGATACTCTGATATATGCGGAGATCAAAAAAGAGCTCAGGGAGATCAGTAAGAAATATGGAGACGATAGAAGGACAGATATTTCTGCAGATGAATCAGATATTGATATAGAGGACCTTATTCCTGAAGAGGAAAACGTGATCTCTATATCGCATTCAGGCTATATCAAAAGGATTCCTGTGACGACTTTCAGAAAACAGGGCCGCGGGGGCCGCGGGGTGACAGGAACAAATCTGAAAGATGAAGATTTTGTACAGCACCTGTTTATTGCTTCTACGCATCACTATATGATGTTCTTTTCCAGCTTTGGCAAAGTCTATAGAGTAAAGGTCCATCAGCTTCCAACCGGAAGCAGGACATCCAAAGGGAAAGCGATCGTAAACATTCTGCCATTTGCTCCCGAAGAAAAAGTTGCAGCGATAATCGCAGTCAAAGAATATAATGATAGCCAGTATCTTGTAATGGCCACAAAAAAAGGACTAATAAAGAAGACCGTGATAACAGCATATGATACTCCGAGAAAGGACGGTATCATAGCAATAAATATAAGGAATGGCGATGAACTGATAAGCGTAGAGAAATCAAATGGAAATGATGATATAGTGATGGTCTCAAAAAACGGCCAGTCCATAAGGTTCAGTGAAAAGGATTGCAGGCCCCTTGGAAGGGTATCCCAGGGAGTAAAAGGGATGAAGCTTAAAAGCGGCGATGAAGTCCTTTCTATGATGATAGCAAAAGAGATCGATGGGGACCTTTTTATACTTACTGAGAACGGTTACGGAAAGAGGACCGCATTGTCTGAATATAAAAGGCAGAATAGAGGCGGCCAGGGGATCAGGACCCTTAAGATAACTGAAAAGAAGGGCAAGGCAGCAGGTGCCGGGATCCTGAAGGATGAATATGATATCATGATAATATCTGCTACAGGAGTATTGATAAGGATACCGGCAAGATCTATCTCAAGGACCGGGAGATCCACACAGGGTGTAAAGGTGATCAATCTTAAAGGAGGAAACAGGGTGGGCTCATATTCTATAATTGCTTCGGAGCAATAGATATTTACAGGGAGTTTTAAGCGCTGGAAAAAAACAATTAGTATAGAATTCATTTAATTTATAAGATAAATCTGTTATTATAAGCTTTCAATTAATATTATTTTTTAAGATTTGCTAATAAAACATCTAATTACCTGAAGGGGGTAAAAAAAATGGCAGAAGCAAAACCTGAAGTTCATCCGGATTTCAACAAAAAGAGCTCGACTGGAATGGAGCCAAAGATTGCAGTGCTGGTAGCACATATCGGTTTTATCATTGGAGCCGGTTGGCTTTCCGGATTGATAATCTACTTGCTGGAAAAAGAGAACCGTTTTGTAAAATTCCATGCAATGCAATCCATAGTGATCGGAGTAGCGGAAGTAATCCTGTATATAATCGCAGCGATTCTGACTATGGTAGTCATTGGGGCATTTTGTTTTCCTATAATATGGATTGCAGCTTTAGTTATCAGGATAATAATAATCATGAAAGCTAACAATGGCGAATACTATAAGTTCCCATGGCTTGGCGATATGGCAGAAAACTGGACAAAGATGTAGGATCCGGTAAGTTTATATAGAAAATATAAATATGTTTTAAAATAGTATAGTCCAATATATGTTTAGATGTATTGGGCTATACATAATATCAGGGGGTACAAATGACCAGGATTAATAGAAAAGTCCTAAAAAGTATCGGTGAGCTCTCCAGTTTCAAATTTCTACTGGTTTTCTACCTTGTGTTCTTCATCATATCAGCAATAATCATGGGTCTTGTATGGCTGGGGCTTTATTTTTTCGGAATAAATATAGCAGATATGCTACAGTTTAACCTGCAGAATTTTGGTCTGAGTGATTTCGGACTTCTTAACCTTGGCGGAGGTTCCGTCCTCTATGCTGTAGTTGCTATAATCGTAGGGCTTGCCGCATCGGTATTTTATGCTGCATTTGGGACCTTTATGGTCTGGATAGTAAATGTCATACTCAGGATCAGCGGCGGCATTGAGCTCAGATTCATAGAGCGGGAAGATATCGTGAAAAGCGAGTAGCCGTTTTATCTTGACAAAAAATATTTAAATTGATATTTTGACCTCTGTGTCAAAATAGAGGGCCTATAGCTCAGCAGGTTAGAGCGCATCCCTGATAAGGATGAGGTCTCTGGTTCGAGTCCAGATAGGCCCACCAG
>CBDUUS010000025.1:0-9908 GCA_965370465.1 uncultured bacterium
CGAAAAAAGGCTACAATAGAGCGAATGTGGGAAACCCGTTTGTCTAATCAAGTAAAAAGTCTTCCAGATTTAAATGGTGTTTTAAGAAATATAAATAAAAATTTAAGAAAGTATCTTTATGACAATATTTAATAATCCGAATTATTTTTCACTAAGATAATTTTCGGATAGATTTTAATCTTGGACTAATTCCTTCGAAGAATTTATTGCATTTATTTTTTAACATTTCATTTTCTTTTTTTGTATCTAAGCAATTCTTTGTGAGAAAATCATACATGTACTCCACCATTCGCCTATTCCAACTTAAATACTGATTTAATAAGAGAAGCGAGTTTATTTTAACTTTTTTAGGATACTAAAGATCAATGGCTCCTGACGATATCCTTGACCTTCATCAGCCTTACCGTACCGGCTCTCTCATTCTCATCAAGCTTCATGGTGATGAATTTGATGGTCTCCTGAAGGTCGGGTATCAGCTTATATTCCAGGGCATTGACCCGCCTCCTCGTCTCTTCTATCTCAGTGGCCATTAGCTGAACTGTTTTTTCCTTCTCGGCAAGGCTCAGGAGATCCTCAATAAATTTATCAAACTTGTCCAGTGATATATCTATATCTCCGGAAGTATTTAAAAAACCATAGGGGATAATATTCCCGGAGACTTCCTTTGAATATTCGGGCACCCGAACACTCATTATATTCCTCTGCTCCACTGATATAGATATCTTCTTTGAAGGCATGAGAAGCGCCTGTTCTATCTGGAAGGGCCCCATTCTTGCTTTTGCCAGCACAAACATCTCAAGTATTGAATTGAACTCCTTTTCGACAGACAGCCTCTTCTTCTTTACTTCATCGATTATCTCCAGAAGCAGCCGCATCAGTTCATCTCTTTTGTCCTTTAAAAGCTTATGTCCCCTGGATGCAAGCAAAAGCCTCTTCTTGAGCCTTAAAAGCTCCATCCTCGTCGCATTTACCCTGGCAAGCATATGCTATTGCCCTTCTTCCTTTTTAAACTTTTTCAGATATTTATCAAGGTATTCATCCCTTATTCTTTTCAGCTCTTCCCTGGAAAATACTGAAAGCAGCTTCCATCCGAGATCAAGCGTCTCTTCTATGGTCCTGTTCTCGTATTCGCCCTGTGAGATATATTGGTTTTCGAATTCTTCTGCAAATTTAAAATATATTTTATCAAGATCCGAAAGGGCCGCTTCTCCCAGTATCACCGCAAGCTCCTGGATCTCTTTTCCCCTGGCATATGCCGCATATAGCTGATTAAAGGTATCGGCATGGTCCTCCCTGGTCTTTCCTTCCCCGATCCCTTTATCCTTTAATCTGGAAAGCGAGGGGAGCACGTCTACCGGGGGATATAATTTCTTTTTGTGCAGAGATCTTGAAAGTATGATCTGACCCTCGGTTATATAGCCTGTAAGGTCGGGTATAGGATGCGTCTTGTCATCCTCTGGCATGGTAAGTATCGGTATCTGGGTTATAGAGCCTTTTTTCCCTTTTATCCTCCCGGCTCTTTCATAGATAGTGGCAAGGTCCGTATAGAGATATCCCGGATAACCCCTCCTGCCCGGTATTTCCTTTCTTGCTGCGGAGACTTCCTTTAAAGCTTCGCAATAATTTGTCATATCGGTAAGGATGACCAGCACATGCATATCCTTTTCAAAAGCAAGATATTCTGCGCATGTAAGGGCCACTCTTGGAGTCGCTATTCTTTCTATTGCAGGGTCGTCAGCGAGATTAAGCACAAGGACGGAACGGCTTATGGCGCCGGTCTCTGTAAAATCATTTATAAAGTACTGGGATTCTTCAAAGGTGATCCCGATGGCTGCAAATACTACAGCGAATTCTTCCTTTTTTCCCAGTACAGCAGCCTGTCTTGCAATCTGCGCAGCTATGCGGTTATGGGGAAGCCCCGAACCTGAAAACATGGGAAGCTTCTGTCCCCTTACCAGCGTATTAAGGCCGTCTATAGATGAGATGCCGGTCTGGATAAACTCATCGGGATAATTTCTTGCATAAGGATTTATCGGGGACCCGTTTATGTCCATGCTTTTCTCAGCGATTATCCTGTCATTTTCAGTCATCGGTTTGCCCAGGCCGGTAAATACCTTTCCAAGTATATCTTCTGAAAGATACATATGCGTCCCCCGTCCCAGAAATCTTATTCTGGTATTCTCCGAATCTATTCCGGAAGTGCCTTCAAATACCTGGACAAGCGCTTTATCCCTGTCTACCTCAAGGACCTTTCCGCTTCTGAGTGATCCGTCTTCCAGTCTGATATCTACCAGCTCTTCATATTTTACTCCATCCACGCCTTCGACTACGAGGAGCGGACCGGAAATATTGGTAATGCTTTTATACTCTTTTAGCATATTTATTCCTCCAGATGGGGCTTATCAATAAGTTTTAAAAATTCACTTTCTATCTCAGCTTTCACTTTATCTATTTTTGCCAGCTCTTCTTTCGGGATATATTTCATCCTGGCGATGCTGTTCTTTACTCCTACAGACTCTATGTCCCTGATATCAGCATCCATCTTGAGGCTGTCAGCGGCCTGCTTGTAAAAGTGTATGATAATATCTATCATCTTGTGCTGTTTCTCTACTGAAGAATATGTATCGACATCATGGAATGCATTCTGGTGCAGGAAGTCTTCCCTTATCATCCTGGATACCAGAAGTACCAGCCTATCCGGACCAGATAATGCATCTACTCCAACAAGCCTTACGATCTCTTCCAGCTCCGATTCTTTCTCAAGAAGCTTCATAGCCTCGGCCTGGAGATCAAAATAGTCTTCTGCTACCTCAGCAATGACATTTTCCTTTATGGAATCATTATAAAGGGAATATGAATTCAACCATGAAATAGCGGGAAAATGCCTGCTATATGCCAGATTGGCTTCAAGCGACCAGAATACTTTCACTACTCTGAGCGTAGCCTGGACAACCGGATCAGAAAGGTCGCCTCCCGGAGGAGAGACAGCTCCTATGACTGATAGCGCCCCTGTTCTGGCCTCTTCTGTAGATGATAGGCATTCGACAACTCCGGCTCTTTCATAAAATGATGCGATCCTCGCACTAAGATATGCCGGATATCCTTCCTCTCCCGGCATCTCTTCCAGCCTTCCGGATATCTCTCTCATAGCTTCGGCCCATCTCGATGTCGAATCTGCCATAAGCGCGACTGAATACCCCATATCCCTGAAGTACTCTGCTATGGTTATGCCTGTATATACTGATGCCTCGCGCGCCGCTACAGGCATATTGGATGTATTGGCGATAAGGACCGTCCTCTTCATCAGGGGCTCGCCGCTTTTAGGGTCCAGGAGCTCAGGAAATTCCATGAGTACCTCTGTCATCTCATTTCCCCTCTCCCCGCAGCCTACATATACTATGACCTCTGCATCGACCCACTTAGCCAGCTGATGCTGGATGACTGTCTTGCCTGAGCCGAATGGGCCGGGCACGCATGCTGTGCCTCCTTTGGCCAGCGGAAAGAACATATCTATTACCCTCTGCCCGGTAAAAAGAGGGATATCCGGCCTTTTCTTCTTCTTATAGGGTCTTGGTTCTCTGACGGGCCACTTCTGGATCATATTTATGCTGATATCGCTATCTTTTCCGGAAAGCACTGCAACTGTCTCCTCTATTGTATATTGGCCCTCTCCGATTTCTTTTACCTCGCCCTCTATCCCCGGGGGGACCATTATATAATGCTTTACCAGCGGCGTCTCTTCGACATAGCCAAGATGGTCCCCTGTACTTACCCTGTCGCCTTTTCTCGCTATTGGGTTGAACTGCCATTTTTTACTGCGGTTAAGGGAATCTGCTGTGACTCCGCGGCTGATGAAATCTCCAAAATTTTTATAGATCTCGTCAAGGGGCCTCTGTATCCCATCATAAATAGATTCTATTATACCGGGGCCAAGCTCGACTGTAAGCGGTTCTCCTGCGGGGTATACAGGTTCCCCGACACCGATCCCTCCGGTCTCTTCATATACCTGTATCGATGCCAGATCGCCGCTGAATTCTATTATCTCCCCCATCAGCTTTTTATCCGATACGTGCACAATTTCAAACATCTTTGCACCGGACATATTTTCCGCAACCACAAGAGGGCCGGCTACTTTTATGATCCTTCCTATTTTTGCCATCAACTACTCCTGTTCCTTTTTACTCTTTTCTTCAGCCATCATATCAGCTCCCACTGCTTTTATTATTGCTGCCCTGAGCTGGTTTACAGCATAATTGTTCCTCCTGCCCGGACCGGGTACGACCACTATGGAGGGGGTTGCTTGATTGGAATAATATTTTATTGTGCTGTCCAGTCCTGCTGCTATGGTCTCCGTCATAAAGATGATCCCATAGCCCTCTTTTATTATCCTTTTAAGCTTTGCTTCCATATCTCCGATGCCGGCAGAACTGTCTGCGGGGTAGACATCCGCGCCTATCGCTTTAAAGATAAGCATTATATCGCTTTCACCAAATGCTGCTATTTTTGCTTCGGCCATTATTCTATCTTGCTTCTTATATTTGATTTACCGGCATTATGCCGCATCCCTGTATAGAGGATATTTATATTAATAAGTTCTATTTTTTTCTTTAAAAAAAACTGGAATATCTTCTCAAGGTTTGAGACGCTGTATTTTATCCTGTCAAAGTATTCCAGAAAGTAAAGGTCCCTGTTTCTTTCAAAAGAGGAGAAACTATTGTCAGAAAAGAGCCTCTGCGCTCCCTTTATAATGACATCTCCATAGTCTGTGCGTTCAAGCTCCTTTACGATATAGTCCATGCTTTCATTTTCAAGATCTGTAAGGGTTTTGAGCTCCAGATATCCTCCGTCATGAAGAAGGCCGGTAAACCCTGGTCTCTCTTCAATCTGCTTGCACCGGTAGATGATCTCAATATTGACCAGATCGATCTTCAGCCTTATATAATCTTCTATCATCCTTCTATTAAGGCTCTCAGCGGTACTGAGAAGCTTTTTCACATAGAAAGCTTCAAAATCCAGCTCCAGCTTTCTGAGGTCCTTTTCTCCCGGAAGCCCTGTAATCTCTTTTAAGTATTCGATCAGCTCTGGCACCGGTTCTGTGATATCTTCATATTTTCCTGTATTATATGCTTCCATAAGGGTGCCGTATGTATATTTTATAGGTATATAGAGGCCCTCAAAGTCATCTTTAAGCATAGAGGATTTGAATATGACCTTCAGGTCATGAAGAAATTCCTCAAAAAAAAGTATGTGGATAAGCTTTTTATGCTCCGGCCTTAATCTGCTCTCCAGATAACTTATTATCCTCTGATAACTGGAGACCATGGCTTCCTCAAAGCTTCCCTTTTCTTTAATACCGGCTGTTTCTGATGTATAGGCGGTCTCTCCAAGGATCTTTAAAAAATCTTCCATATCAACTGCAGACAGCATCCTTTCCAGCTCGCTGCTGTCCACAAAACCGCTTTCCCTGGCCTTTAGCTCTGCACATGCAAACAGGTAAAAGCTGTCATCTTTTATTTCATAGATCATTCCGGCCATTATTTCTCTCCACTGAAAAGGTATGAAGCTATTTCCATTTTAAGATCCTCGATATCCATATCAAGATAGTTCCCGGGTGAAAGCAATATTTCTGCCCTGCCTTCCAATATTTTGAGACCCTTTTCAAAGTCTGCTGCTCTGCTATCCGGTTTTATTCCTTTTATAGTGCCGGCCAGGCTGTCATCAATAATTTTTTCGTCTTTTCCTATAATATATGTCCCTGAGCTGATATCCAGCTCCCCGGCCATTTTATTAAGGAACTTTTCCCAGCCGTCCCTATCGAGTTTTGATAATCTCTTCTTTGCGCTGCCTATTATTCCCTCTACCAGCTTCAGCTTTGTGAGAAGAAGCTTCTGGTCCAGGGCAGCTTTTACTTTAAAGACTTCCATATCATAAGTCTTTTTATAATACTGCCCGGCTTCGGCCTTTCCCCTGTCCGCCATTTCTTTTGCTTTCTTCCCTGCTTCGGCAAGTATCTGTGATGCCTTTTCTTCCGCTTCCTTTATATTCTTCCCGCGGATCACTCCCGCATCCTCTATTATCTTTCTGGATACATTGTCCATCTCTGTCATATTTCCCACCTATTCAAATTGAACCAAATTGTTCAGGAAAAATGTCATTAAAAGTCCCAGTACCGCATAGGTCTCGACCATTGCGGCAAATATAACGCCTTTCATGACTTCTTTTGGCCTCTTTGCCACCAGATTGACGGCGGCGGCACATACCTTGCCCTGATGTATCCCGGAAAACAATCCGGTAAAGGCTATGGGAAGAGCAGCAAATAAAAGCTGCCAACCCTGGGCCGTAGTGGTCACTTTGGCAATATTGCCGATAATAAGGAATGCCGCTACGAATCCATAAAAGCCCTGCGTGCCCGGGAGCACTACCAGCAGGAAAAGGCTTCCGAATTTTGACGGGTCCTCTGAAAGTACCCCGGCAGCTGCCCTTCCGGGATAGCCGATCCCGATAACGGAACCTATTCCTGCCATTATCACTGCAAGTCCAGCTCCGAGTGTCGCTATGGTTACGCCTAATGATAGATCTGTCATATCTCCTCCTATCTTAATCCACTATTGTTATATATTTATGTTCATCTCTTAAGGCTTTAAAAGGTCTTCCTCCTCCAGTATAGAACTTGGGGAAAAACTCCACATATTGAAGTCTTAATGTATGTACAAAACTGCCCAGGATATTTATCCCTATATTGAACAGGTGTCCAAATATGAGGATAATGATGAGTATGGCTATTCCTGCAACCGGTATTGATAGAAACTGAAAAGCAATCTTGTTTATGGCCACTCCGATCCCCGCAGTTACCAGGCCGAGTGCCATTAATCTAATATATGAGAGAAAATCCCCCAGGAAAGAAGTGAGTCCGTTCACGATGGTAAGGTTAAGAAAACCCATAAATATCCTGAATCCCCAGCTTTTCTCCTGCCGGGCCCCGAAGAATATTATGACTATTGAACCCGCCAATATGGGCCACATGAGTATCTTTGAGATACCTGATGGAAAAAGGGGCGCCGATACAAGCTGCATGCTGACAGCCATATCCGTTGATAACAGTATTATTATGAGAGATACTAATATCACTATCCATGGGAGCCCGTCAAAGAAAGCTCCTCCCCAATCCCGCCTGCGGATGCTGTCAAAAAATTTTATAAAAAGACCGAACATCACATGTATGACTCCAAGCGCAAGTGCCAGTCTGAAAAAATTCATCGAGCCTTTCTCGGAGTTTATCGGATCCCCAAGTATCGCCAGCTTTTCAAAAAAGCTGTCTATGCCCAGATATGCCGGAAGATCCCCAAACCAGCCGTTAAATACAGCTCCTGCAAGAATGGTAAATATAGAGCCTATGAATATGAGCATTAGAAACTGTTTGGCACCTTTCATGCGGAAAGCAAATATAAGGGTAAGAATTGCAAGTATTATCCCGTATCCGGCATCTGAGAGACATAGCCCGAAAAACATCGCAAAGAAAAGCGATACAAAAGGTGTGGGATCTATTTCGAAATACCTCGGGACCCCGTACAGATTTATCACTATCTCAAACGGCCTGAAGATGGACCTGTTTTCCAATACCACAGGTATGCTTTCTCCTTTTTCCGGTTCTATTTCTTCTATGCGCACAAAATTAAAACTCTGTGCTATGGCAAGTATCCTGTCTCTGTCCGTCTTCTTTATCCATGCTGTATAAAAAGAAACGGAATCAGTGGAAAAGCCCAGATTAAGAGCTTCTTCAATTTCAAGATTATTATCCAGATAATCAAGGTATACTGTAAGGGATTTTTCATATTTTTCCGTAAGCATGCCTATCTGCTCGATTATTTTCTGTCTGCGGTTTTCATAATACTCGATATTTTTATTGAGAGTCTCTATATTTTTTTCTATTGTCCCCTCATATGCTTCGAGCTCTGCTTCATCAAAGGCAAGTCCTGAAATATACTTTTCTGCTTCCCCGGTAAAGCTATTATGATGGGCCAGTATGACACATATTATATCGCCTTCCTCTGAAATAGATTGGCAGGAGATATGATTTTTGTCCAGCTCCTTCAGTATGATATTGAAATCAGTGCGTCCGCTCTTTATCGTCCCCAGCCTGACCGTATACTTTTCCTTTTCACCGAGATCTGATATGTCCTGCTTATAGCATGACCACATTTTCAACTGATTTATTTTTGGACCCGTTTCAGATACTCTATGTTCAAGGCCGGCCGCCTCGCTATCGAAGTCTATTATTTCATCAGCTGCTTCTTCAAGATCGCTGCTTTCCAGTATTTTTTCATATTCAGCTCTTTTAATTACAAGCTTTCCGGCTTTTGCAACAATTTTTTTAAGTTCCTTATCCTTATATTCATTCAGTATATCCAGCGCTTTTCTTGCTTTTATCTTGTTCTCCCGGCTGGTATCTATAGGGAGCGTGCCTGACTCAAGCTTATCAGAATAAGGCTTTATCTCTACTGCTGAAATCCTCTGTAGCTTCTTTAGGAATGCTTCTGTATCTGTTTTGTGGGATGCTATAAATAGTTTGGATAATTTAGCAACTGCCATATTTAATCAAGGACCTTACTTACAAGTATTTCTATCGCTTTTTCCTCTCTGGTCTGCGAGCTCGCTATAATACTTTTTGTTTTTTTGTCATACTCTTCTTCAATTTTTTTCTTCTCGGCCCTTACATCTTCCATGGCCCTGGACCCGGCTTCCTTTAATAGTTTTTTGGCATTAAGCTCACCATCATATATCTGATTATTGGCTCTTTGATATGCCTTTTCAATTATTTCTGCCGATTCCTTTTTTGAAGAAGCTATGATGTTTTCTGCCTGTTTTTCTGATTCTTTGATTTGATCGATTATATTGTTTATCATTTTTCTTTTAGTTCTATTTTTTGGAAAACTGAGATGTATTATATCAGTACGACTAAATGTGTCAACATTTTTTGCAATGTCCCTACTGCAAAAAGTTGCGGCATTGAATTTTTATTTAAAAGAAGTTCCTTTTTCCAGGAGCCTGTCCGAGAACTGGATATGGCCTTATCAAAAACAGCAGTTATAATATTATATCCAATTTATATTTATTATTTTTTCGAGCTTTCTGAATTCAGGATCACCGGTTACAAGTGCCGCATCTGACATGACCGCCAATCCGGCAGCAAAGCAGTCCGCATAGGCAATTGCATGCTTTGCTTTTATCCCTGCGGCTTTGAGCGCAAGCTCTTCACCTATATTGACTAATTTAATTGGAAGCTGCTTTATTCTGGACAAAACCAGCTGGGCCGCTTTTACTCCTCTCTCTCTTTCAGTAATGTAGACGACTTCTCCCATATTAATTACAGTCATCCTCAAAGGAGAATTGCTCTCCCGGGCATCTGTAAGCA
This sequence comes from uncultured bacterium, assembly GCA_965370465.1. Taxonomy (GTDB): domain Bacteria; phylum Actinomycetota; class Humimicrobiia; order Humimicrobiales; family Humimicrobiaceae; genus M55B120. The sequence continues at coordinate 9,413 of CBDUUS010000025.1, forward strand.
TTCTTTCAACTGTGTCCTTTCCCTTCTCATCACCAAAATAAGCAAGCAGACCATAACTGTCAAGCACAATATTATCTGATACTTTAACTCTATTTTCCATATTCTTTGTCTTTCTTTCTTTCTGATATCAGAGCATCAGTCAAAGAAGTCCCCTCTTTTAGTAATCCGGCTGAATCCTCCACTGGATTATCAACCAGAGGAATAATAGAAATAATATTTCCATAATCAATAATGTTTACCCTGCCGCCTTTTTCCAGCTTATATCTCTTTCTGATTGATTGCGGTATGACTACCCATCCTTTTTTCGATATTACTGATGATCTCATATTAACTCCCGACATTTGATACTTAATAATTAGTATATACTATAAATTAATTTGTATATACTGCAATAATTATAATATATACGACTTTTTTTTCAAATGCTTCGGAATCATCAGTTTTTATATAAATAATCTGAATCTGAAAAACCCATTCTACCTTTCTCATCATATTA
>CBDUUS010000026.1:0-9632 GCA_965370465.1 uncultured bacterium
GGCGCCTCTCCCAGTCCAAAAACAGTTAATTCTACAAATTGACCGGGAAGAAAATTAAACTCTTTTCTTGCTTCATCGTTATCGATCTTTATCTCAAATAGTTTTTCAGTCCCAGACATCTGCTCTATTTTTGTTATTGTAGCTATTTCCGGCACATAAATACTGGTACCCTTATTATTTTGTTTTAGATACATTACCATCTTATATGCTCACCTCCTTCTTAACTGAATCAATATCTTCTGCAATATTTATTTTTGCCAGACATGTATCAATGCATCTTCCGCATCCTACACATGAATATGTGTCAAATTTTTCTTTAAAAGTCTTTAACTTGCACCTGTATCTCTGCTTCAATCTGTTTTCTTTATTAGGTCTGAAACTGTGGTCGCCTGCAACCAGTCCATAATCAGCTATCATGCAGGAATCCCATTCCCTGGTCTTTTTTCCATTTTTAAGATCAAGCTCTATATCATCTTTTACATTGAAGCAAAAACATGTAGGGCAGACAAGATTGCATGAACCGCAGCTATAGCAGTTTTTAGCAATTTTTGCCCAGAACTTGTCACTGTCATAAATAAACTCAAAGCTATCATAGAAATTTCTCATCTTTACATCAGTACTGAACTTTTTCCTGTATTGGTCCATATATTTGGTGTATTCTTTGAAATCTTCACTACTTGCTTCTTTTGCATCAGTGTATTTATCAATGAGTTCATCTCCTTTTGCTGTTGCGACCCTGATAAAATATTTATCTTTAAGCTCTGTAATATATAGATCAAAGCCTTTCTCTGCATAATCTGTTCCCATGCTCAGTGCAAAATTATTCTCAGATGGTTCACTATCCATGCCGATGACAATAAGTTTTTCTCTTTTAGCCATATAATTTTCATCCACAAAATCAGTTATGAATATTTTGTCAAGAAAATTCATCCCATTGATATCCCATGCATTGATACCAAAAAGAATCATTTCCTCTGCTTCGATTACCGGTTCAACTGTAATATTCTCCCCCAGTTTATACTTTACCAGTTCTTCATTGGGAGGAAATAGCACCTTCTTTGCAGGCGGAAGCGTAGTCTTTTTGTAATTGGTATCCAGCTCCGAAAAGTCCTTTATGGGTACAAAGTCATGAACTTCTTTGTCCTTTTCCTTTGGACCTATCAACTGATAGTCAGATATAAGAGATTTGATAAAATCCTGATATGTGCTTTTATATATTACCTTATACAGCATTTAGTCTCCTATCTTATATATTATAGTTATAAAATGTCCTCATGCTTTTGTTCTCCTATTTACATTCATCGATAAATAATTGACCCAATAAAATAAAATTATTATGAGTTTATGCTCATAATAACAAAAAAAAAGACGCTCTATTTTCTTATAGAGCGTCTTTTAAGTAATACTTCTTTTTTCTAAATATATGTTTTCTTTTCATTCTCCAAAATTATACCTTTACAAATATCTGCTTTTTGCCTAAAACAATAATATATTACCATAAATATAAAAATATTTTTATATTTATATTATATGGCTGATAATATTGTCTCTTCATTAATATTATCATATATGACTTTATCGATTTTACCATTTTTTAGAACTGCCACACATGGAAAATTATCGATATCCAATCTGTCTGCCATACCCTTAGATTTATACACATCTACCATAGTAATATGTACCTTAGATCCATGGACCGCCTTTATTTTTTCCATGATCGTCAATATTTCCCGTGATTTCTCATCGATCGCATTATAAAAATAAAGGGCAACTGGTTTATCTGCTTTACATATCAAATTGCTAAATATTTCACTTTCACTGATATATTTCTCGGACCCATAGCCAGCAATGGCTCCATCACCGACTGCAGTTGCAACCTGTTTTAGAAATTTATCATTTACATCTCCTATTGAGAAAACACCTTCAATATTGGTCTCCATTTTTTCATTGGCTTTAACATATCCGCTTTTAGTAAGATCGATTTTATCCTTAAATATCTCTGTATTGGGCAAATATCCTATAAATTCAAAGCAGGTATCGACTTTTACAGGAATAATTTCATCTGTCTTTAAATTCTTAAGCATTACCTTTTCAAGATGTTCTCCGCCTTCAAAACTATCAACAACCGTATTCCACAAAAATTCCATTTTTGGATTTGCCTCAGCGGCTCCCTTTGCTATCTCATTGCAATCCATCTTGCCGCAATCATGTATCACAGATACATATACCTTATTGGCAAATTTTGTTAAGAACATTCCTTCTTCAATAGCCGTGTCCCCGCTGCCGATTATAAGAATATCTTTCCCGGTATTTGCCGCTGCATCACATGTTGCACAAAAAGATATTCCTTTATCAAATAAAAATTTGTCCTCATTTGCAGCATTTGTTATACGGGGCCTTCCCCCGCTGGCTATTATTACTACTTTGGCCTCATACTTTGTCCTGAATGTTTCTACAGTTTTTACAGCTCCAGAGAGTTCCACCGATTTTACATCAGTTAATTTAATCGAAACATTAAATTTCTTGGCCTGATTTTTGAAAAGATTCATAAGATCCAGGCCGCCTGAGCCCTCAGGGAAACCCGGATAGTTTTCTATTTCATTTGTATAAGTAGCCAGGCCGCCGATCAAGGCTTTCTCAATAATTATTGTTTTTAGTCTTGCTCTGCCACAATATATTCCTGCAGTAAGACCTGCCGGCCCGCCGCCGACTATCACAACATCCCATTTCTCAACTTTTTTTTCTCTCATTTTTCCTCCTACATAAAGAACCTGGTCAGAAGCTTGCCTCCGACAAATGCTCCCAATAATATAAATAGTGCATAAACCCAGCCAGAAAGTGATAGAGATGAGATCCCGCTGAATAATGCTCCAATATTACAGCCAGAAGCTATCCTTGCTCCATATCCCATCAACAATCCGCCCAATACAGCTGCTAATACCTGTCTCCATGACTTCAGCTTTTTAATTCTGAATTGAGAAGCAAGCAGAGTTGCAAGCAGCGCACCAAAGATGACGCCTACATTTCTCAATGAGCTGCCGCTGTTTATAAATCCGGCATCCAGGGTTGCACTATCCGAGAAATAATACCATTTGTCTACATTCCCGCCAAAAAGCTCAAATATCCATGCTCCCCAGTACGCAAACGCACCGGACACACCCCAGGGATTGCCTGTAGCTGCAAATGTGACTATTTGAAATATTGATAATAGAACAGCGCCCTTAACATATGTCCACGGATTTTTAAATAATTCTAAATAATACTCATTTTTCTTTAAATCCAAAATATGCCTCCTATTGCTTAAACGACCTTTTCAATAATAACTTCCCATTCACCGTCTTCAACTTCTTCGACTTCTACATTATGTCCATCTTTTCTGGCCCACTCAGGTAAATTTTTCATTGCACAGCTATGGTCTATCTGGACAATAAGTATATCGCCGGCATCAAGCTCCTCCATCTTTTTTTGGGCCTTTACCAGTGGAATGGGACACGCCTCTCCATAACATTCTAATATGACTTCTTTCATTTTTTTCTCCTTTATTATTTAATATTATTTTTTCTTTTTTCCCATCTATCTGCAGCTAAATACAGCAATCCTATGAATAATAACTGTATTATTATTGCTCCTGCCCAACCAAAGATATCCGGCAAAAATATTGGCTTCCCTTTTAATATCACATTTAACTTCCACCAGCCATAATTATATACGCCCAATAATGACCCTGCTACAAAAAATAGTAAAGTGATCATAAGCATAGTAAATCCTTCACCGACTCTCATCAATGTTCCCGAGGCGCATCCTCCAGCTATTACCATTCCTATTCCAAACATAAATGCTCCAATAACAGTACCAAAGCTGACAGGTGCAATAAAACCCTGGCCCGGGATCGGCAATCCTTTTATAAATGCTCCATATTTGATTGCAGTAAATCCAATAGAAGTTATGGCAAAAGCCACTAATACGGCCTTCGTCAGACTTGTCCCGCCGGTCAAAGAGGGATCCCTGAGTGCAGCAGTAAAGCAAAACCTCGATCTTTGAAGTATGAATCCGAAAATGATGCCGATGAACCAAAAAATACCCAGATTTACTGATTTTATGGTCAAGAGCACCCCTATTGCAATGACAATTAAGAGCACGGCAATGCCTATTGGAATCTGACTTCTTTTAGGTTTTCTTGTTCTGGTCCTGGATGATGCCGATCTCTTTATTTTATTCTCACTTTTTACTTCTTCTGACATACCAGCAAACTCCCTTACATTATTATACTTAAATATTATTTAGCCAATTCATATCCGCTATTTACCCAGCCAATAGGAACATTAGCTTCTACGCCCATTCCGCCAGTCAGGGAAACGGCGTCATATCCCATTAATCTCATAACTGCTACTGTCTGTGCTGCAGTCTGGCCGGAATAGCAATAAACTATAATAGTCTTATCCATTGGAAGTACATCAAAATCTTCCTGCATATCTTTTCCCCATGGAATATTGATGGCACCTTCTATATGTCCCTCAGCAAAGTCATCGCCACTTCTGATTGATAAAAATACTATGCCATCATCACCTATTAATTTATTGGCATTTTCAGGGCTGATCATATAATTTTTATATGTACCATCACTGACATCTGCAAGTCCCTCAAAATATCCCTTTACAGCTGTTTTGATTACAGTATTAATATCCAGCGGATCGACTTCTGCAAATTCATTTGCCACAGTCTCTGTTATTTCATCTACGCCTTCAACTTTTGATATTCCAAAATTCCATCCAAACTTAACAGATTTTGCATCAAAACCAGCAATATTTAATAGTGCAGCTGTTTGTCCGGCAGTTTGGCCAGAATAGCAATAAACATATATAGTCTCATCTGCTGGCAACTTATCAAGATTATCACTTATTGCGGTCCCCCATGGAGTATTTATTGAATAGAGGACATGGCCGGCTGCATAATCTTCGGCTGATCTGAGATCCAATACAAAAAGTTCTTCTCCGGATGCTATTTTCTCTATAAAAGCATCCTGGACTATCATATTATTATCATCCGGTTTTTCAGCAAAATAATTACTGGCAGCTTCTGCTGCAGTTTCCCCTGTTTCTTCCGCTGCCTCAGCAACTTCATTAGCAGTGGATTCTTCAACTTCAACATTTTGCGTACATGCAGGGAAGGCAAGTACCGCAATCATTATTAACATCAGTATAATTAATATTGTTTTTTTCATTTTTTTATTCCTTTCTTGTTTTAAAAATTTAATTAACCGCAGCCTCCGCCGCTTTCTTCAACAGGTGCCGAGCCGGCCTCGGGCCGCTGGACAGGCAGTGATTCATCTGCGGACCATTCGATCCATCCTCCATCAAATAGTTTTAGATTCCTGTATCCAGCATTATAAAGCGCAAGTAAAGTCTGGGCGCCTCTTACCGAGGATTTGCAATAAATGATTGCTGTCTTATCAGATTTGATGCCTTTTTCAATATAAATGATCTTTATATTTTGTATCGATCTATAGGTCCCATCATTATAGTTATTGCCCATGTAATCAATCAAAACAGAACCAGGTATTGCTCCAGAATCATATTCTTCTTTATTGCGCACATCTATAATATAGATATCTTCATCCGGTTTTTCGACCAGGGCTACTACCTCGCTTAAATCAGCTATCAGGCTATTATCCTTTTCACTGGCAATATATTCTGTTTCAGCCATATCCGGCACATCTTTTGAAATATTGGCACCAGCTTCCTTTAAAGCGATCAATCCTCCGCTTATGACTTTTACATAGTCGTGGCCATATACTTTGAGGGTCCACCATAATCTTGCTGAATCCATATTATTATTGCTATCGTAGATAAGTATTTTGCTTTCATTGCTTATACCCTTTTTGCCCAGGACTTCTTCAATCTGTCCTTTTGGTGCGAGCATGCTTAAAACAGGTTCGTTTACTACTATATCTGCTCTGCTTATATTTATTGAATTTTCAATATGCTCTTTCACATATGAAGCTGATTTTTGTGCATCGATGATCAATACATCATCATCACCAAATAACTCAATAGCTTCAGCACTGCTTATTATTTCTCTCCCCTCTATGCTATTAGATTTATTGCAGCCAATTATTGGCAGTATCATACTGATCACCAGTAAAATTACTAACAACTTTGATGTTAACTTCATGCTCCTCCTTCAATCCCAAAACTATATTTGTAATTGGTTTGTAACACAATTATTGTAATTTATCATTAACTTTATTCAATGTCAATAAAAGTTTGTAAAAGGTTTGTAACAATCCCGACAATAATTTTCACGTGCCCCTTATTCATTTAATTTTTAGTTTTATGCATAGAAAATCTGTGTTGTAGAGTGATTTTATGCTGCACGTGAAGTATGTGGCGATAAGTAATCATTGCATATTTTATTTAATTTTATTGCGGATCCAACTGATCCAGCCATCAATACCTTCCCCGGATTTGCTGGAAAATATCATTATATCTCCTGAAGGATTTAGCTTTTTGACTTCTCTTGTGAAAAATTCCAGATCAAAGTCGCTGAACTTTAAAAGATCAATTTTATTTAGAAGTACAGGATTGCTTTTAATAAATACAGGAGGATATTTTACCGGCTTGTCGTCGCCTTCATTTACCGACGACATCACTACCTTATAATCCTCGCCCAGGTCAAAGCCTACCGGGCATATAAGATTGCCTACATTCTCTATTATAATAATATCAAGCCTGTCCAGATCCATTTTGGACAATGCCTGTTCAATCATTGTCGCATTCAGATGGCAGGAACCGCCTGTGTTTATCTGTACCACATCATCAATATATTTCTTTATCTTTTCGGCATCATATGTAGAAGAAATGTCTCCTTCTATCACTCCTATATTTTTTTCACTTTTAAGTCTTTTAATTGTTTCAATAATAAGAGTTGTTTTGCCGGCTCCCGGTGATGAAAGAATATTTATAACCAGTATATTATTTTTATGGAACAGCTCCCTGTTCTTCTCTGCCTGATCCTTATTGTATTTCAATACATTTTCTACTACTTCTATCTTCATAGAGTCTCCATTTTGTAGATTAAAATCTACAATATATTACTCTAATAGGCTCTTATGTCAAATAATGCAAATAACTTATGCAAATAACTTACGGGTATATCGCCAGACAGCATGTCTTTACTATTGCCTGTGTATCCATGCCGTTCTGTTCTGGTTTCAGATACTTTCTTATATGAGCAATGAATAGATCTTCTGGCATTTTTTCAAATATAATTATCTTATTGATATTTGTTGTATTGCCATAATAAGTCTGCCTGACGGATTGATTATAATTGAAAATTAGATATAGTGCTGATATAATCTCAACCTGGTTTTAATTTATTGCAAATAAAGGATTTGAAACATGGTAGATATCTCACCTTTCCGCGGACTTATATACAATAAAGATAAGATCAAAGACATATCTGATGTGGTATCTCCGCCATATGATGTTATATCGGAAGATATCAGAAATAAGATTCTTTGCAATCATGAAAACATTGTCAACCTGATACTCCCTTCAGGAAATAATGATGAAAAATACACAAATGCAAGGGATCTACTGGAAGAATGGGTAGAAAAAAAGATCCTGATACAGGATGACCAGCAGTGCTATTATATAATAGAAATAGGTTTTGACCTGAATGGTGAAAAGAAAAAGATGCTGGGCCTTATCGGCCTTGCTAAAATAGAGCCTTATAGCTCCGGAAAAATTTTAAGGCATGAAAAGACTTTATCCGCACCAAAAAAAGACAGATATCGTCTTCTCAGGGCTTGCCGGACGAATTTCGGCTTGATATATACTATTTACCGCGATAATGAAAGAGAAATTGACTCCATTATGCGGTCCTATATGCGACAAAAACCTTTTATGGGTATATATCCCTGTTATGACAGCAGCCTTTCTTTTAAGCTCTGGAAAATATCTGATAAAAGTGATATCGATATGATAACAGGATCTATGAAAACCAGGCCAATACTTATTGCTGACGGACACCACAGATATGAGACATCTTTAATGTATAAGAATAAAACAAAAAAAAGCTCCAGAGGACCTGCGCCAGAGGACTTCGTACTTACGCTTTTTATGGAAAGCGGGCAGGAAGATATAAAGATCTATCCGACATACAGGTCCATAAATTTCAATGATTTTGATGATATTGACAATTATTTTGACATTACAAATAAAAAATATACTATCGGGCCATTAAATATAAATAATGCATCTGATATAAAAAATACTCTTGATGATTTCAGGAAAGAAAATACTATTGGTTTTATTTTTTATCATAAAAACGGGGTCCACAGCCTGGTTTTAAACGATTATGATCACACTGATAAACCGGAAATGGATATCTATATTCTTCATAATGATATTCTTAAAGGACTTGATAAGCTTTATAGCATTAAAGATATCTCATTTAACCACGATGAAGATATTATTATTGATAATGTAAAAAAAGGCATATCGGAACTTGGAATTTTTCTTAATCCTCCATCTATCGATGAAATGGAAGAAATATGCTATTCAGGGGGACTTATGCCGCAGAAATCCACATTCTTCTGGCCGAAACCGTGCACGGGCCTTGTGATGTATAGGTTCAAAAAAAATAGCCTGTAAAAATTACAGGCTATTTTTTAATTTTATTTTTTCCTATTTTAAATCCAGAGGTGATACCTTGTCACCTTTTTCTGCTTTTACAGCCTGGAGCTTTTTCTTTTGATCCTCAAGTATTTCAAACAGCCTCTCCGGGACCTCCGGACCCGCATTTTTATAAATATCTATGATCCTGTCTATCTTTGACAGATTTTCTGATACCCTGAGTGTAAACTGCTTTACATAATCTTCTACTGTATATTCTTTATCAAGATATTTCTTGAAAAGCATAGCAAGATCCTCATATGTAGGCATATAACCCATGCCATTATCTATCGCACCAGCCTCGCCGTTCACTCTGAGCTCCATCCATTTGAGCCATATAAGCTTATCAAGCTTGGAATTTAAAAATTCCCCGGTATCTGAGTCTTTTAAAAAATAATTTACCGAAAATATAGATGGGCATTTTTTAAGCTTTTCTCCGAATTTTAAATTTATATCTACATATTTGCCCATTGATATTGAAAGAAAATCCATATTAGACATGGGATTAAAGGTCCTCACGCCGGTCTTGCCGAGAGTAGCAGCAGTGGTCTCTGATTCTATAGATGCGCCCATTGTTACTATACCGTGCGCCCATCCATATGCCTCCAGTACAGGGACCCATGTATCTGAATCTCTTCCCCCATATATCATTCCGCCAAGCGCTACGCCATCTGGATCATCCAGTTTTGGATCAACATTTTCCAGGCCCTTTAAGCTTGCTGTAAATCTTGCATTTTTATGGGAAGGTGTTATCTCATTACCATCTTCATCTTTCTTGCCGGGCCACCATTCTCCTGAATAGTTTATACCCTTTTTGGGCATTTCCCCCGGTTTTCCTATCCAGTGGATCCTGCCATTTCCGGTCTTCAATATATTTGAGAATATTATTTCATTTTCTTCCTGCAGGATCTTCCATATCATCGGATCATCATCAGGATTGATATCTTTGATTATTCC
>CBDUUS010000027.1:0-9624 GCA_965370465.1 uncultured bacterium
AGCTGGTATCTATCCATTCTTTTTTCTGGACATCCTTATAATAGCCGTCCTGGACCAATACTTCTTTATTCTCCCAATGTGAAGTATCTACCCAGATTTCTTCTTCATCTGAAGAATCAACCTTTATCCAGTCTTCAGCATATAGATAATTTGAAAATACTAATATTGTTAGTAGTAGCAGCAGCAGTATAAAAAATAGTAATCTTTTTTTATTCATCTCTATTCTTTTCATTATATTTTTAAATTTTAACGAAAAAAGAAATCCAATTGATCACTAATACATTCTGATATCGGATCTCTGTATCTGCTATCACAAACTCGAACATTCTTTCCTTTAATTTTTATTAAATCTATAATATCCTCAATCATCTCCGTATTTATCGAAATCCTATCATTGATACCATAATCAGTATTTCTCATAGAATATTCATCCAAGTAAAAAACTATTTCATAATCTTCCACATCTTCATAATTAAAAAAAGAATCTTCTGGATCACCATCCAAACATTCTTTATCTACAATAAAAACAATCTTTTCATCATCAACATTGCTTATAACTCCCTTATAAAAACGATAATGTATCACTTCAGAGCCTAATGTATCCTCGTAGAAAACTACTTCTTCGCCATCAATGGTGCCGGTCTTCCTTTCCATTTTTACCGATACCTCGTTTCCTTCACTATCGATAAAAGTCTCATAGATATACTCAGGATTGTCATCCTGCTCTTCCGCCACGATCCCGTCTGATGACAGGCATCCCTTCAGTAGCTCAATGGCTCTTTTCACCAGGCCGGTCTTAATCAACACAAGTACCAATATAACAATACTGGCAACAATGAAAATATTTATCACTCTTCTTTTAATCATCTTTTTTGGTCTTTCTTATTCTTCTCAGACTATGACTGTATTCACCTTATTCCTTTTCCTCTATTTGCATCACGCTGCTTCCGCTTACTTTGAAAGAACTGCTGCCACTTTCTGAAATAGGTAATATTTTTGAAAAAAACAAAGGAACATCATAGAAGACATTTATCTGCACGCTGTCTCCCGGAGAATTACCTGTTGTGTTTATTTCAATACTTAATTGTTCTCCCAGATCCCATCCGGGCAGGGATGCTGCTGCATAGGATGCCACTGCATTAATAGCATCAGCCTCAGGATCATCTGAAAGAGTGGCCGCCCGGGCTGCTTCATAGGAAGCAGAATTTACCGCTATCTTTGCATTCAGTAAAAAACCAAACTGTATGACACCTGCCAGAATTAATATCAATACTGGCATTATCAGAGCAAATTCCACAAGCACGCTTCCGTTTTTAGATTGAATTATTGTTTTTCTCATCTTCTATTTTCTAAATATTTAAATAGATCAACTAAAGGCTATCTACAATTGATTGAAAAACAGATTGTAATTTACCGCCAAGTGCAGTTACAACAGAAATACAAACAATCACAACAAGAGCAATATATAATGCTATTTCAATCAATGTCGCACCTTCTGAGCTGAAAAATATCCTTCCATATATTTTTCTAAGAAAATTCATTTTTTCCTCCTTTGTCTATTAATCACATTATTAATTAAAAATCATTTTTAGTTGCGGTATTACCGGCAGTAAAAATAAAAGCATCATCGGTATGAACATAAATATAAATATTATCATCATAAGGCTGCTTTCTAATCTCTCGGCCCTTATTTTTATCTGATCTCTTTGATTTTCCCTTATTGTTTTCGACAGCTCTTTCAATACTTTATTTATAGGATTTCCAATCGTATCTGACTGGATAATGATCTTGATAATAGTTTTAAATTCATTACAAAAGGAAAGTTTTGCTATTCCAAGATATGCGCTCTTTCTGCTTTTACCCTCATATAATTTAATTTGTGCTATTTTGAAGAGCTTGCTTATTTCGCCTCTATAATTATTAGAATAATAGCCTATAGCCTGGTCAAGATTTAATCCTGCCTTAATAAGTGATGATAAAATATCCAGAGACTCCGGAATCTAGTTTAATATATTTTTGATTACTCTCTTTATCATTCTCTTTAATATCTCTGATGGTAGAAAAAACATAATCAAAGAGATCAATGGATCCAGTATTAGGAAATTATTTCCAATAAAAAAACCAAATAATATAAAAATAATTAGAACACTTAATGACAATATTGTCCTAAAGACCAATAGACCTTCCGGGGATTTGATTCTCATGCCCAGTATCCGTAAAGAACCTCTCCCTTCCAAAAATATTTTTATTATAGACAATCTGCTATCTTTACTTTTTTTATTAGTAATATTTTCTGCATAATTCTCAATCCTCTTCATCAAAGACTTTGTGTGAATATTTCTTGAATTAAAGAAGCAAAAGAATATGAACGATGAAATCATCAATGACAATATAAATAATATCCAGTTCATTTTATCTGCCTGCTTCCATTCTGGTAATTTACCATTCTATTTATAAGAAAAATGCCTATAGCATTACTTAAAACCACATAGACCAGACAGATAAGACCAAACCCGGAAAATAGAATTTCAATTATATTTTTATTAATGAGCACAATTATAATGATTGCCGCTACAGGTATTAACATTATCAGATAAGCAGTATATTTAGGTCCGGTACTTAAAATCTTGATATAATTATCTATATTTTTCTTTTCTCTTAAATAATCAATTTGATCATTTAAAAAACTTATTAGATCAACACCCTTATCATTGGCAATAATCAGACCTGTCAAAACCACTTCTATTGGGTAGCTGCTGCTTCTTTTCATCATGTTTTTTAGAGCTTCTCCCAGTAAAAGTCCCTTCCGGGTATCATTTATTACTATTTCAAAATCCTTTTTTAACGGATATTCTGATTCTGAGACTGTTCTTTCAAGACTATTTAGAATATTAGGATAACTATATAGATTTCCTTTAAAGTCCAACAGAAATTGTTCGAGCTGTGCTTCTTTTTTTGAATTCTCTTTTTTCCTCCTGATATTTATAGAAATGAAGAGAATAAAAGCTGTAAACACTGCGAGTAAAATAGATATTATTGGATTTGGCGCATTAAAAATACCTATGATTATAATAATAGATAGCAGGATCAATACCAGGATAAAGAACTCCTCGATTTCCATATCGATATTGTTCTTTTTTAGCCATAACCGTACCTTCCCCGCCAGATCACCCTTTTTATCCTCATCATCAAAAGAGAATGTATCTTCCCTGAGCCTTAAAACTCTTCTGATATATTGTCTTCTTCTTTCGATCAGATATAAAACAATAGCTCCAAAAATATAGACAAGACCGAGGAAGAAAATTGAAGATATGATTATAGATATTCTAATTTGTAATCTCCTTCTTTATCCAGCTCATCATCTACAATAACGATTTCCTTTAATTTTCTATTGCAAATATTAAAATCATCATCTTTTTTAAATTCAAGATATAATACTATGTCTATTGCTCTTGATATCATCCGCCTGACAACTTGATTCCCGATATTTTCCTTATATTCCATTGTCAGAGTCTCCAACCTTAGAAATGCATCATATGCTGAATCAGCATGGATAGTGCCAAAGCTACCCTTATGACCTGTGTTTAGGGCCTGAAGCATCTGATAGGCAGCCATTGAATTTCGCACTTCTCCCAAAATTATCCTGTCGGCCTTCATCCTTAATGTCTCGAATAGCAGCTTATCCTGAGTTATCTCATTATCGATCTCTCTGGATTTTGACCTTGTGCTTAACTGTCTTACATATGGGTGCTCCTTTAATTTTATCTCAGGAACATCCTGAATTATGCTGATAAATTCATTTTTTGGGATTAACTTTGCCAGAGTGTTTAACAGTGTAGTTTTTCCTGAACCCATTGCCCCGACTATTAATATATTTTTTTGTTCAGAAACAAACTTTTTTAACATATCAAATTTTTGAGAGTCAAACATATTCAACCGCAATAGACCCTCCAGTTCAATATCTATACAATTAAAGACTCTTATTGAAATATATATTCTATCCGATGCTGGAGGTATGACAATTGAACATCTGCTTCCATCATATAGTTCTGTATTTAAAAACGGAATCCTCTGATCGATCGTTTTACCTGTATGATTTTTAATTCTGTCAATTATTAGATATACATCCTCGATTGTCTTAAAGGCTTCTCCCTGATATTCTTTTCTTCCTTTTCTGATTATTACCATTTCTTTGTCCTGGATAAAAATATCAGTAACATTTTTATCCTGCAGATATTGTTCAAGCGGACCAAGCCCAAATATCTCCGCAAGTGCAAGATTTAGTAAATCATTGTCTACCTGATAAGATAGATATGGATATTTTTCCTGGATTTTTTTTGTAAGGATAATATATAATTTATCTTTAAAGTCTTCCCTATTAAAGAATACACTATTTAAAAGAAACTCGTCTTTTTTAATATCGTTTTTTATATCTTCTACAAGTTCTCTTTTTGCCCCATTATCAAAGGGACGCACATCGATCATCCTATCCTTTAACATTTTCGGTACCCCGGATCAATATTCTCTACAGTTTTACAGACCTGTTTAAAAAATTTTGTCCTTAATATTTTAGACTCATTAAGAAGAATATTGCTTTTATTAAATTTTTTATCAAAATTTATAAGTGACTCTATCGGAAAATTTAATATTTTTGATATTTCCCAGACACGTAAGAATGAAAAGTGTTTTTTCTTATTTATTACTATTTTGAATTTTTCTCTGTTTATCATAAATCTTGAATTGAGAAGATCTAAAAATTTTGAGACTCTTGCAATACTTTCCATGGTGCTGTCGCTTATCACTAAAAACATATTTGAAGCCTTTAAAAAATCCAGTAAAACTCCGTTTAATACAGTCTGAGTGTCTATGATGATACAACCATAGTCTTTTAATATTATTTTTATAAAACTATTAGCTGTATTACTTTTAATACTTTCCGCTATTATAGGATCTGAAATTCCTTTTAGGACATCCAGATTATTATTAATACTTTTAATATATTTTTTATAATCCCCCTGGAATCTAATTGCCATCTCCAGAGACATTTCCTTATCAATATCGAATAAGGTCCCGAAATCACCAGGGGAACAGTCAAGTTCTAATAATAGAGTCTTCTTTTTCATTATTTTTGAAAAATACAATGCTGCACAGCATGCAATAGAGGTCTTCCCTACCCCTCCTTTATTTGAAATAATAGATAAAATCTTTTTTTCATTATTAATAATATCCGCAGGACCGATGTTATCATAATAATCATTTAAAACTCTTTTTGAACTATTTGAATTAATAGTTAAGGATTTTTTCATTTAGTAATAGAATTAGGTTTTTCAAAAATAATCTTATATTTATTATCAGTAGTTAATCTCGCAATTATCGGTGCTTCTTCTAATCCGCACTTAAAATATAGATTTAAGGTCCTGCTATCATTGTTTATTAAAATATTATTATTACTCTTGTCTGTATCTTCCTGTAAATTAATTATTTCAAGATTTCTTATCACTATTTGACCATCAATAGAAATGATATTCTCAGAGAGGTCAAAAGTATTCATCTCAATATAGCTTCCAGACAAATATCCCATATTATTAGATTCGGAAAAATCTGTGCCCGCAGCACCATTAAAGCTATCCCTGCTAATATTAAAATTTTCCAATAAAAAATCTTTATCTTTAACTACAGAGACGATCGAAACAATATCGCCATTTTTTAATTTATCGAGAATTGGCTCAGGATGTTGGATCTCGATAGCTATTACAACATCTCCATTATCTAAATTGCTTAATATGTTCTCATCTTTACCATTCTGGCCAAACATATCATTTGATATATAATCATTCTCTTTTCTATTAATACTTATAGTATTTCCGATTATTCCCTCTGCTGATAATAGATAATTACCGGGGAGAGAATTTTTGTAATACTCCTTATAAGTCAATTCATCTTCTGTTATTTGAGTACCAGCCTCAATATCTGTAGCTGCTACCAGTATTTTCTCTCTATCAAGATAGTTATTTAGCAATAAGTAAAAAGCCAGTCCAATAATAGTAGCTCCTGTAATGGCCAGAACAAGATATCTCTTATAATAATTTTTCATTTGTCCCTTTTCTAATTTGCTAATAATTCCATTACTTTGTTTGTTAAGTCAAAAAAATTTGGCTTATTCCCAAAATCAAAATCAGAGAAATCAGTTTTCTTTCTCAGAAGACTGTTTTCCTCAATAACAGCATATTCATTTAAATCAAAAAAATTGCTTACATGCGAGTCCAATAGATCAAACCCGCTCTGTTTGCTGTACATATTAAAAACTAGAAGTTTTTCTAATCCTTTATAAAGATATCTATTATTTATCTTTATTAATCTGCCTATGCTGCCGATTGAAAGATCTGAAACAAGTATCAGCAAGTCAGCCAGATCGATTGCTCCCAGCCACATATCACATAGATGATTTGGCAGGTCGATTATTAATATGTGATATTTCTTTTTTGCAATATCTGTAAGGCAATATATATCCTGCAATTCAATTTTTTTTGATTGCTCGAATGTAGGCGGAGATTGAAGTATATCCAGATTGTCTTTAAATCTAATTACCGAGCTATCAAGCGATTCTCTGCTATATCCATCTAAAAAATTCAAAATATTCGGAGTTTTTGGAATATCTAAATAGTAACTTATGTCTCCGCCTCCCTCGCTAAAATTTAGATCGATTAATAGTATTGAGAAGTCTTTTAATATCGAACTTAATAATAGTCCAATAGTGGTACTTCCAACACCGCCTTTAGCTTTTGCCAATACAATTACTTTTTGCTTGACTATTTTCACATTTAACTGTTTTAATCCTTCAGATTCTTTTTTACCCAATGCGGGCTTTTTTAAAACAGTATTCTTGGAATTATCATCTTCATTATTGATAGTTATATGATTTTTATGTTTTCCTATGTCTGCTGCATCTGAAAGAAATAATTTTTTGTATTTTGATTTTTTTGAAATTTCATTGGTTTTATATTTTTCTTTTGTCTCCTCTTCCCTTATTCTTTTTTTATTACTATTATCATCATTAATCAGTTTATCTTTATAGCCTTGCAAATTTAATTTTGCATTTTCAGATATTCTATTTTTTCCGCTTAAAATCTTTTTAAATGTCTTCTTGAAAAATGGTATATTCTTTTCATTTTCAGTTATCTTTTTTTCCTGTTCAATTTTTAGTATTTTTTCAACTTCCTTATAATCTACTGGATATTTAATATCCCTCCCAAAAACAAATACTTTTATACGTTTTTTGTTTGTTCTCTCAATAATACTGTTTAAATTCGAGATTTTATTACTAATTAATACCGCGTCTATTCTTTCATATTCGAGAATGAAATTAACAGCAAAGTCACTACTGAGAAATACTGTATTGTACTGATCGCTTAGAGCCTTTAGTTCTTCAAATGTTTTTAGATCAGTATCAGCAATAATCACTTTGAGAGATTCTATTTCTTTACCCATATTTGTATATATATTTTTATACTTTTATGTTATTAAATAATTGAATAATAATTCATATTGTGTTTAAATAGGATAATTAATAATGTAATTTATGTCAATATAATTTATATTATATATATATATTTATTTATAATTGTAATTATAATGTACATAATAATTACAATTTACCATACTACTATGGAGGCTAAACAATGGAAAATATTATTGGTATCACTAAAGCAAGAAATAATATCAAAGAGATAATCGACAGTATCATGGACGATAATGAGAAATATATTGTTACCAGAGATACAAATCCTGAGGCTGTAATCATTTCATATTCTGATTATTTAAAATATATAGAGACCTCAGAACAATTAATTAAATTAAAAAATGCAGCTACTACGAAGAAATCTAATACTAGAATAAGAGAATGGCTTTCTGAGTATGGTGTCAAAGCAGATAAGATCACCGAGGAAGATATCGTAAAAATAGTAGAAGAATTGGAAATAGACAAGTAGCAAAAGATATCAGCATCAGGAACTAAAACATCATATACTCTTCCTTTCCACGAAAGGCCTTCTCCATACTTGGCTTGGAAAAAAGATATGAAAATAAGAACATCTATTGTAGCCATGGATACTGGAGCAAGCAGTACATCAAGTATTCTTTATTTGTATCTGATTGCAAGCATCATCTTTATCGCCAGTATAATAACAATCTAAAAAATTATTAATCTGATAATAGTGATGAGCCAATCGAATTAAAAAGCTCCTAATGGAAGAAGTATAAAAGGAATAAGAAGTTCTGAAAGATTTCCATCTTTCGCTATAGCCAGTACTTCTATAATTATCAGTCCAGCTCCCCCTTTAGTAATTTGAGAATAATGTTTTATATATTTATCAGATTCAAACCCTTTTTCATCAAACCATCAAAATGAACCCCTGGTGGTAGAACAATAAGGTTTTTTATTTCAACACCCTTGATTGATATTGGTGAAAGGAGATCTGTTATTATAGCTTTCTAAATATTTGGTGACACTATACATTTTTTGGTTTTACCAGAGAAAGTGGACATGACCCTTTATATAATCTTTATATATTCTTTCTACAGTCTCCATGCTTTCTTTAGAAAGCGGAAGCACATCAGATGTGGCAGAATTTGATATTATCTGGTCTTTATTGCTGGCTCCAGGAATTACACAACTAATATTTTTATTCATGAGCACCCATCGGAGAGAATATTTTGCCAGGTCTTCTGGGGGAAATATTTTCTTCAGCTCTTCGACTGCTTCCAGTCCAATCTCATAAGGGACCCCTGAAAAAGTCTCACCCTTATCGAAGAATTTTCCACCTCTGTTAAAATTTCTATGGTCTCCTTCTGAGAAAAGAGTATTTTCATTAAACTTTCCACTGAGGAGGCCGCTCGCAAGAGGAACTCTGACAATAATTCCAACATCATTTTTAGAGGCCTCTTCAAAAAGTATTTCGGCGGGTTTTAACCTGAACATATTATATATAATCTGTACTGATGCAAGACCAGGGTGCTGGATTGCTTTTAATGCCTCTTCTACTTTTTCAACACTTACACCATAATGTTGAATCTTTCCATCTTTTTTAAGATCATCCAAAACCTCAAATACTTCAGGTCTGGAATATACTTCAGTAGGAGGACAATGCAACTGGACCAGGTCAATTATTTCAATATCCAGTCTCTTTAAGCTGTCTTCCACAAAACCAGTAATATTTTTTCTATTGTATCCCCGGGTATTGTGGGGTATTAGTTTTCTGCCACTTTTTGTGGCAACATAGATTTTTTTGTTTATTTTTTTTAGGAACTTTCCAATAGCTTCTTCACTTAAACCATCATTATAGACATCTGCAGTATCTATAAAGTTGACCCCACTTTCTATTGCTCCATTTAATATGGCCTCCGCAGTATTCCAGTTGAATTTTTCTCCCCATTTTCCACCAAGTTGCCATGTACCGAGAGAAACTTCTGACACTTTAAAACCAGTTTTTCCAAGTATTCTGTATTTCAAGAGTATCAACCCCTTTTTCTTCAAGAAATTAGTATTATAAAATATTTAAAATTATTTACTCTAAGCCTATAGTTTTCAAAGTCTCTAAACAAATAGGCTCTTCTAAATATCACTTC
>CBDUUS010000028.1:0-9538 GCA_965370465.1 uncultured bacterium
AAAGATGCATCATCAGGATCCTAAATATTTCTTTGGATTATAAGAAATATATTGAGAGTGAAAGCAATACCACTATTTATTCCATCATATATTTCTCAATATAGTCATGAAACTCTTCAAAATCTGAAATAGTATGCTGAAGTAAATTATAGATCTTTTCAATATCTATAATCCCGTATTCATGGACAAGTAGATTTCTTAATCCCGTTATCCCTCTTATTCTTTTAGCAAATTCTTCGGGTATGATTTCTCTTTCACCTAATTTATCAATAATATCTATATACTCTTCGATCTGATTTTCCTTTAGATCTGCCAGTATGTGATTTCCTATGTCAATTATCATCTGAATCGAGATCTGAAGTCCGTAAAATATTGACCATTGATCTTTTACCGATCTTCTTAAGTCATAAATGGATATATTCTTAAGATCTTCCAGTATGGCAATATTTATTAACAAATCACTTAATTTTCTTTCAATCAATAATCTATCTACCATAGACATGTCCTTTAATGATTTTAAGAGATCTTCTTCCTCAGCATTTTATAATCCATATATCTGTTTATAGTATCGACTTGAAATCTTATCCTTTCTTTTTCACCTGCAGAATAAATTAGTTCTCCGTAATAGATCACGCGGTGTCTGAGAAGGGGGGGCGCTGAATTTAAGATCACAAGATCCACTTTTTTAGTTCTTAATAACTTCATTAAATCTGTCAGTAATTCAGCCTGATATCCATACCTGAAGTCATTCTCATTTATTTTTTTCTCATCAATAAAAATTGCGATGTCAATATCGCTAAGTTTATTTGCAGTTTTTTTTGCCAATGAGCCAAAAATATATGCAAAAATAATCTCATCCTTTTCATTAAAGTATTTACTTAAAGTTTCTTTTATCGTTCCTATTTTATTTAATAAATCCATTTTGGAACTCCGTATATGTTTGTAAAAACCCCTGGCTTGAATTTAATGGCCATATTAGAATCATATTAATAAAATACCCGGTTAAAATCAACTGATCAGTGTTTATCTACAGCACTTCCACCATGGTCCTAACATCTTCTATCATGGGAACATTAGAGATAGTGGTTTTGCTGTCAGCGAGAATGGAGGCGGTCATGAGCTTAAGCGCCGAGTTCTTGGCCCCGTCTTCTTTCGGCTCAAGCTGATAGTCTTTCTTCTCAGAGCCATCAGTCATCCTCTTCACATCGCCGCTGAAAATACCGCCTTCATTGATTATCAGGGAATCGGTCTTTATACTTCCATTTACGATCCCGGTCTCTTTGATCTCGACCTTTCCGGACACAGGTACCCGGGAAACCGCAGGAGGGCTCCCGCGGTTCTGGGGCCGGATAAGGGTGTTTCTCTTTATCTCGATACATATAGAATTAAGTTCGCGGGATTTATGATGTTATCTCCTTGTAAAAGATAACATATTTGAACATTTTTAGGTTGTAAATAGGAAAATGGTATAAATATGCCCTCTCTTTTAACTTGATCATAGGTGTACATAGTCAAAAAACAATTCTCTGAATTAAAAAGATTGGAGTCAACCCATATTCTATTTTAATAAGTTACTCTAAAATAACTATTTGTAATGTAATAATATTTTAAGGGGGTAGTCGGTTAGCTCCACCTCACGGATAACCGTACCACTCGTAGGGCAATTATTGTGGTTAAAACAGGCTCAGTCTCCCACTTTCAGCAACTGTAGTCGCGTTTTTAGGGATCACGCTCCACAAGTGGAGCTAACCGACTACCCCCTTAACTTAATTTGTTATCTTTAAAACTAAAAATTTTTATCAAAATATAAAATAATGAAAATAGAAAATAATTTTATTAGTATTGTTATGATTGGAAGCTTTAATCCAGCAATATTAGTTCCTGATTTTTTAAAAGAACAATGTAAGTAAAATTCAATTCTGAGCCAAAATTCCAATCTGTGCCAAATATGGTTTCAGATATTCAAGTCGATAACTTGAAGTTTTTAATGGATATTAGCAGGTTTCAGATTAATGAAAAAAAGTTATTAATTTTAAAAACAGTGAAATATTAAGAATAGCTTGTCTATGCTTAAAAGTTTTAAAATATACCCCTATTACAAAAATAGGTTTTAATTTTAATATAAAAATTCAATTTTAAAAAGAATTTTAAATGATAGTGAATTTGTCAAATACTTTGATTCAAGAACATTGCATTATCAATTGAATAAAATAGTTGAGAAGAAGTTAGGTAGTAAATTTGATTCTTTAAAAGTAAGTGTACCTCTAGAAAATAATATGAATATTAATATTCATATAAGAGATATCAATTCAGAATTCATAATTAATTATAATTATGAATTAAATAAAGATAATTTTCTAGTGGTTTGCAAGGAAAATAGTGTTGATGTGATAGAAAAAGAATTCCTTAAAACTATTAAATATTTTATGGGTGATTAAAATGACGATTGCTGCAATAGGTAATACTTTTAATTCTAAACTTAAAATACCAGGTGATTTATCTTGGAAATCTGGTTGGGCAAGTTTCTACAAAAACATAATAACGGAAAAGAATGATCGTGATACATCCACTACTATAAATGAAGACACTATAGAAGAAGGAAAGACTATTCCTGGTAAAGGATATACTGTTTCTTCTGCAAAGGAATTAGGTAAAATTAGAGTTGTTTTTGATAGTGATTTCTTTTTCACCAAACCTGGAACAGCAGAAGTTTTAGATATACAATACTTTCCCTTAAAGAAATTAAACATTCAAATAGAAGGAATTTCTAGAAAGAAAGAGGATGCATTTAGGCTTAATAGTGCATATATGAAAAAGAAGAAAATAGAATTAAAAGAATTGCGACTAAAATATGGAATTGAAAGATAAATTGGATGATGCAACTGAAATATATAAGAATGAATGTGACAAAAAGGTTAAACAGTGCTGTATTTTAGGGGATGTAAAATTCCATGCTATTGATGAGACATATATGGGTATTGTCCTAACCCCTTATTGTGATATTTATCAGGAAAATGCCGACTACTTATCAATCATCCCAATATTCTCTCTGAAAGATTTTTTTGATGACTTTTTAATTGAAAAAAAACTTACTACTGAACAGATTATAGGTAATGAAGCTATAAGTAAAAATAAATTTGGAAATACTTATTTTGAATTTGTAAAAAAATATTTAAAAAATAATAATAATAGAATGTATTTTTTACCTGAAAATCCAGATAAATTTGAAGATTCCATTATTGATCTTAGCTTGATTGAAACAATTCCTATCGAAAATTTTAACGGAGACACAAAAATTTGTGAGATTAATAGTCCCTGGAGGGAAGATATAGTAACAAGTTATGCTTCTTTTTGTGTTAGGGTAGATACAGCAGATTATTCTGAGGAATTTCTTACAAAAATAATGGATAAAATATCAAATCTAAAAATTGAAAATAAAAGCTGATTTTTTTATGCTTATAATCCTGAATAATAGATAAAACATTTGAATTAATAATAATATTTTTAATTTGGTCTATTAGTGCCAGCTAAATCAACTACACACTTTAGTTCCTTTAAAAACCGGTTCGAAATTTCGCAACCCGGGCCAGCCAGGCTTCACTTTTTACAAAATCATAAGAGGTTGCCTTTTTTGTTCAACCAGAAATATCTTTTAAAATATTTGTTTCCATATGCTATTTATCTGATTTTAACTTTTTGATGATTTTGTCAAAGTCAGAAAAATAATTTACATCCTGTTTTACCCGAAAAGCATCAAATTCTTTTTCTGCCAGGGCAATTGCCACTTCATGTGATATCTTCCCCCTGTCATTCAAAATTTCATATTCGCTGAATTTTAAAAATGCATTTAGCTTTTCTATCCAATTTTTCATTTACATTGGCCTGCCGCGACTTGCCTGTAACTCTGCATAATCCAGATACATATCTACAATATGATTCAAGTTCTTGATTTCATCTTTTTGTAAATAATTTTTAGCAATCCCCGCATCACTTTTTCTGATTTTACCTTTTGGAAATTTTTTCCAGGTTGTCAAACCCATATATTGTTTTGTTTTACTGGCTCTGGAAACAATAATTTCTGCAGCGGTTTGCCCGGTAATAGCAAAATGCAGTTTATTTTGGACAGTTGCGAAAAATTCTTTCGTTTCTTCTACATTTGCAGAATAATCAATAGAAGTAGCATAAATATCAGTAATTTTTTGATATGACACCCGTTCACTTGCACGAACTTCACGAATGTCTTCCATCAGTTCATCAAAATAACGCGCATCAAATCTACTACCATGTATGAAGCGGTCTTTGTCCAGAGCCCAGCCCTTGATAATGTAATTTTTAAGTTTATCCGTTGCCCAAGCCCTAAACTGCGTTCCCCTGGTTGTATTCACGCGATATCCAATTGCTATAATAGCTTCTATAGAATAATGCTTTGTCTTATATTTCTTTCCGTCAGAAGCAGTTATTAAGAAATCCTTAATAACTGCTTCCTGTTCCAATTCTTTTTCTTTAAAAATACTTTTTAGATGCATATTCACATTAGGGGTTGTTGTTTCAAATAATTCCGCCATAAGCTTTTGTGTAAGCCATAGGTTCTCTTCAAAAAACAACACGCCAATTTTTATCTTGCCATCTTCGGTTTCATAAATTGCTATTTGATTGTCCTGTAATTACATCTGAAAGTATCGGTGAAAAAGAAGCGGGAAAAGGCGGGGCGGAATTGCTGTGGCAGAATTTAAAAATTTGGTTGCGGATTTTCCTTAAAAAAAGTTCGAACTTCGTCCAGAAAACACAGCCAGCGTGTTAATAAAGCGATAGTGGTGTTTTTTATATAATTTTTTTTATGTCTGAATCACAGATATTATTAGATTAAATAATGTAAAATTATAAAATAGATGTTATACTATATTAATTAATATATTGATAACTATGATAATATTTTAATGTATCTTACAATGATAAAATAATTAAACCAGCCGGAGAGCTATGAAAAAGAAAAGAGCCTATATTTATATTTTGATCCTTACCTTTGTCAGCCTTTTTACTATATCGTCAATATGCAATCAATGCACGGGTCTGGCTTCGGAGGATAAAGAATCAATAATCACAGGAACAGAAGAAGAGTCTCATGAAGAAGCAATAGAACCGGAAGGGGAAGCCCCCGGGCAGCAGGAGCAGGCAAAAGCTCCCACTATTGAGCTTAATATCTATGAGGGTCCTATTTATTTGCCTGACGATGATCTTTGCAGTTATAGAGTGGAGGCGGTTATCACTGGCTCGCCTGCTCCAGAAGTAGAGTTTTCCAGAGATGACTCGGGCGGTACCCTGGGAGACTATAAGGTGCAGGTCAATATTGAGGATCCTGTTGATACCTGTACCCTTACAGCTACTGCCACTAATTCTGTGGATAGCGCCACAGCTTCAATCGACTTTGCATGGGCCTGCAATTTTCCTCCCGAGCTCAGCGGCATAATCATAGACTGCGATACTCCCTGTGCCAATGAGACATATACGCTTACAGCTATAATATCAAATCTTGATGGCGATGGGCTAAATTTTAAATGGAGCGTAAATGGCGGGACCATTGATGATGTTCATGCATACCCCGCTATATGGACCACCCCTGCTGAAAGCGGTGAATTTGAAATAACTCTGGAAGTCTTTGATGAAAATGGCGGCAGCGATGTTTTGACTGAAAGCTTTATACTCGAGCCGTCTATAACAACAATAAATGTTCCTTTTGTGAATACAGCAGAAAGCGGTTATATCGAAGAGGGAGTCATAGTCCGCAATACTTCAAGCATCTTTGCGGGGGATACTCCGGATAATAATATGGTAAGGGGCTTTATAAGCTATGATATAACGGGCCTTGCGGATACTACCGTATTAACTGCCTGGCTTTCCTTTGAGCCCAGTTTTATAGCCGGCACTCCATTCTTTTCGGATCTATGGGTCGGCGCGGTCGAATGGGGGCACGGGTCGCTGATCGTTTCTGATTATAGCCTTGCCGGTGTCGGGATTGAAAGCTTTAATACCCCGGATTTTGTATGCAGTTCAGAAAAATTAAAGACAGAACTGCAAAAGGCTATTGATAATGGCAGGACCAGGTTCCAGGTGAGGATACATTTTGTCAAAACTACTTCGGATGGAAATTCTTTCCAGGATGGCTGGGGATATGAAAAGGATGAAATAGAATTTGAAGTAACATATAGCGAACAATAATATCTGATTATTAAAATCTAAAACCTTTATCCCTGAATAAGCTGATGCAGACATCGGCTGCGGGGTAATACAATTAGGAATATAGAAGCTATCTTTACTGGATCAGCGGACTTCTACGGATTATTATATTTTGTAGATATAATATTAAAGAATAACAACAAATCTTCTATCATTAATGTTTTCATTAATAATTTATATAAAATATTAATATTAGACATAATTAAATTTTAGTGTTAATATATTAATTAATATATTAATTAATATATTAAATATAATTTTAAAATAAGGATATTAATGAAAAGTAAAATGAGTATTAAAACATTTTTAAAATTTATGTCTGTATCTTTTTTACTGATGTCTTTAATAATAGCATCCTTACTATCAGGTTCCTGCTGCTATGACTTTGATAAGATCTCAAAATCAATTGAAGAATCCTTAATGGATGAATTATCTGATGAATTTATAACTGAAGAGATAATATCTTCTGAAGAAACTACTATTAGTGATGGCTCCACTGAAAGAGTTGTGGAAAGAACTTCCTCTGTTATGGAAATGGATATATCACAGGAAGGATCAGATGGCACTTATTTTGAGAAAGGAAAACCAGTATCTTTTTCAGCATTGAGCCTTGTAGATCCAGACAGGGATCAGCTTAATTTTACATGGGAAATTGATGACAGTAAAAAGCTCGAAGGGGAAGAAATATCATATATATTCAATGAAATAGGTGACTATACCATAAGATTAAATGGAAAAGGTGAAAACTACGATGACTATGTCTGCAGGACTATACAAATATTTGAAACAGCTGGATCGATTATCCTTTTAAAAGAACATGAGTGCAGTCTTAAAATTGAATATTCAATTTTAAATGATGGGCCCGGAAAATTAAGCGGGGTTCAATGCAATATTGAGGCTCCAAAGACATGGATGCCCTTTCAAATAATTAATGATTGTCCAAAGAATAGTGAAGATGCTGAAAAAGTAGAGGATGATATTGGAAACATTTTTTATCATTATGAATTAGGTGATCTTGCTGAGGGTGAGACAGCTTCAGTAGAGGTAACTTATGATTTAGTAATATATGAATTTGATGATAAAGGCTATGATAATATTTTCACAATATTTGATGCTGATGATGAAGATCTTGAGTTATATACTAAAAGTGAATCATATATTGACAGTGGCTCTCCTATAATAATTGAAGCTGTAGATGAAGTAATCGGAAGCGAATCAAACCCTTATTTAATTGCCGAGAAACTATATAATTATATTACAGATAATCTCGACTATGATTTTAAGTTAGCATCAAATAATAACAGGCAATTATTTAAGGCTTCAGAAATTTTAGAAAGAGGCAAGGGAACATGTATGGATTATTCTATTGCCTATGCAGCAGTTTGCAGGGCTGCTGGCATACCGGCAAGATATGTATCAGGGGTGCCAATAACTGTTGCGGCTGGTGCACCTAATCAAGAAATATTTGAGGGCCATGCATGGAATGAAATCAAACTGCCGGAATATGGCTGGATACCATTAGACATTACCTGGGAAAGCGGTTTTTTAACTCATAATTATTGTCTTGACTTAAAAACTCACGAAGGTCTGGAATATGATTATTCCAGTTTTTATTATCACACATCAGGTGATGGGTCCGGGCCTGAAATCATAATTGATTATAGTTATAGCGTGGACGGCATAGATCAATCTGATCTTGATTGGGCCTCATTTTCTGAATATATTAAAATTTTTGAATAATAAAAGCAAAATTTCTGGCTAAACTACTGTATTGAAATTAAGGTACTATTATAAAAGAGATATAAGATAACATACTATTATTCCAATAAGAAAGGGTAAGCTCATTATGAAAAGAATATACTTAAAAAAATTTTTGGTCCTCTTGCTGTCAGTGATCTTTATACTCAGCCTTGCACCTTTTACAGCTTCCTGTACGCCAGAGCTTTCTTTTGAAGGTCTGGTTATTTGTGAAGATATAAATCAGGATACGCTTGAACCAGTAAATGCTAAGAATGAATTTGATATTGAAGTAAAAAAGATATGCGCATGCATCGAATATTTTGGTGTCAAAGGAGAAGATAATTATCGATTCAGTTGGACAAATACTGATACTGGAGAAAATATTCTTGATAAAACTGCAGAGTATGCTGAAGGTAAAAGCGGTTATTTTGATGGGTGTGCATATTCTTATATTACTCTGACCGGAGAAGGTAAAATTGCACCGCCAGGAGATTATAAAGTTGAGTTTTATCATAATGGGGAGCTAATAAAGACTGCTGATTTTATAGTAAAAAAACCTGAAATCAAGATTTCAGAAGTAGCGCTTGCAAATCAGGTAGATGAAGATTTTGCCCCTGTAAACAGAACACAGCAATTTGGTCCCGCAGAGATCATATACGCCTGTATTAGAATTAATTATTATATTTTAGGAAATAGTCTTAAGACAAAATGGTATGATGACAATAATAATTTAATTGTAGAGACTGCAATTGATACAGATGCAGATCTGTATGAACCAATATGGGTCGCTTTTACTTTTGAGGGAGAAGACGGATATTTGCTGCCCGGTGCCTACACTGTAGAGATATATTTAAATGATGATTTATATGGTACATATGATTTTGAGATTATCGAAGCATCAGGGATAGAAGATGGAGAAGATCTTTTTACCCGCGGCAATACATATTCTAATGATAAATATGGTGTATTATTTGCGGTGCCAGATGATTGGACATGTACAGAAATAGACGATGCTGATAGTCTTGAAGTAAATCTGATTGCACCATCCGAAGATTTACCTGTAGCTTTTCTTTTTATGGTCAGCCCTGCTGGTGATTATCCCCCAAAAGAACAATTGCCAGAGTTTGCTGATCAAATGAATTCTGAAATAGCAGTTGATAATAGCTGGGAACTGATTGATATGATGGAAGAGGAATTAGTATCGAATCATGGCATGCCCTACTGTGATTTTATGTATATATATAATGATACTGATACTAATGAATGGGTTACAGTGACAGCATTCTTTGAAAATAATAATAGGATGTATGTATTATTTGCTACAGTAAGATCTGATTACTATAATATAGGGCAGCCTATATATTATAGTATTATAGATTCACTGCAGCTTGATTAATTAATATTTAAAAAGAGATATCTCCCGGCTTCAGGATCAGATCTATGCCATCCAATATCTCCTGCAGCCTTTCAGGACCTAAAGTACCGATCTTTTTACTTAGATCCTTTTTATCAACAGTATAGATCTGAGAAATATTTATCACGCTTTGCTCCGGAAGATCTGCTT
>CBDUUS010000029.1:0-9436 GCA_965370465.1 uncultured bacterium
CAGGGTTTTCAAAGAGCAAGAGGATAGGGATATTTATTATTATATTAAATGCTCTATCATATGCGGGTGCTTTGTATATGATTATATACAGCTTTGGAGAGTATGGCCCCCGGACCGGTTTTCTTATTAATTTCGGCTTACCAGAACTAATTCTTTCATGCATTATCCTGTTTTGTGGGCTGAATGTCCTGTTCTTTATATCTGTAAGCAGATTTCCGGACGATAGTTTTATAAGGATGATCATATTGCTTACATTTTCATTGATCTCGATCCTGTCCCTGATAATGGCAGATAATATGATATTTGTCTTTACTGCTCTTACCATAACTATTTTAAGTATTTTTACCCTGGTCTCATCTCTCGACAGAGAAAGTGCCGGATCCAGGGAAGCCATAGGAAAATTCGGTATGCGGATCTTCCTGCCCGCAGTTCTGATATTTTTTGGATTTTCAGTTTTATCGGGAACAGGCGGGACCAAAAGCCTTTCAGGATATGCCAGAATCGAAAGTACAGCAGATCCGCTTTTACTGATCAGCACTATTGTCTTTGCCTGTGCCATCTATCTATATTTTTTCCTTTATCCTTTTCAGGGACCATTCCTAAAATTAGTCAGAAGGATAAACAGCGCATCTGTATCGGTCCTGTGGTTTCTTTATATGCCTGCCGGCATTATCCTATTGATCAAATTTGGCGGATTTTTTAATATCTTTGACGGAAAAAACAATATATATAGTTTTATAGCAATCACAATATTTGCTTTTTTAAATCTGTTTGGAGCCGGGATCGGGGCCATAAGGGCCGTCAGCCTGAGCAGGATCCTTTCGATGTTTCTTCTATTTGAAATCGGCACAGTGGTGCTTATCAGGTCCCTGGGGTCGATGGATGGGATGTCCGGCTATTTTACGGGCCAGTATGATCTGGCAGTTCTGGCCATAATACTGATGGTCCTTTTGCCGCTATACATTCTCATAATGCTTCTGGAGAAAAATACTGGAAAGGACATGCTTGCCGGTATCGGGGGCCTTATACATAAAAATATATATACTGGTATATGTTCGATAATAATTTTTCTCTGGTGGATCGCTGCAAATATTTATATATTTCCTTTTGAAAAGTTTATATCCGGAAGCGGCCCGGCGAGCTATGGTCCACAGGGACTTGTTCTATTTATAGGCTATATAATGGCACTTCTGCTTATGGCAGTAAATATATTCAGGGTGGTCCTGGTATTTTTCAAAAGACCGCCGCCAGCAGGCAAAGATAAGAGTATTTTCATTCCGCGGATTTTTTATATCTATATATCAATATTTGTACTGCTTGCCCTGTCCATCCTGATACTTGTCATTATTGGAAAGATGGGAATGGGCCATGATCACTTAGTGATATGGGGTTCCAGATTTGATATTTTTGGCAATGGGAATTAAGCATTGGAAGAAGACAGAAGACGATTTAATACAAAACATTTCCTCATAATAATAATTGTACTTTTGATAGCCCTGGCGGTAGTGATCAGCATAAGGGGCCTTTCCTTCAAAAAGAAATACCAGCCGTCTACAGCTCTTGCTGAGGTTCTGCCCAGATTCAGGCTGATAGATATGGATAGTCTGGGAATCGGGACCGATCAGGATAATGATGGAATAAATGATCAGGAAGATATACTGCTGGGGGCAAAAAAGCAGCTTATCGATCCTGCGGCAAATATTTTTGTAAAAGGTGTTGATGAGCCGAATTATTATGCCGGCGGAGATCCTCCCCCGGATCTCGCCATAAGTACCGATATAATAGCAAGGGCATTTCTCGAAGCAGGATTTATACTCAAGGATCTTGTAAATGAAGATATAAGCAATAATTTCGATAAATATCCGCTCCGGAAAAACTGGGGCCAGACAGTATGTGATCCCAATATTGATTACAGAAGAATACAAAACCTGGAGGTATTTTTCAGCCGCAATGCCCTTTCACAGGGTATAATCTTTGATGAAAATCTGTCCGAGAACCTTGACTCCTGGTTTCCGGGAGATATAGTTTTCTTTGATATGAATGAGGATGGTTTTACGGATTGTGTTTCAATTATTTCAGACAGCACGACAAGGAATGGTATTCCAAAGATCATATATAATTATATCGAACCGGGCCATACGGTCGAGGAAAATATTATAAAAGAAAGAGTGGTTACGGGCCACTACCGTTATCCGGATCCCGGGTAGCACCAGGGTACCATATGGAATGTTTACTTCAAGTCTGATTGATCATTTTTATTAAACTTTTTTACTATATTATCAAAGGCAAGCCTGATTCGCGGCCAGAAGCCTTCACTGAATTTTTTAGAAAAATCATATGCCGCATCAGATAGGCCGATATCATCCCCGTATTTTTCCCTCAGATAATATTTATGTGCATTTATCCATACATAAAGATCACTTTTTGTACGGTTTGGAAAATGTTCAAGGATCCGGTAATGGCCAATGATATTTCTTGCAGGAAGGTATATATTATCGTACCATTCAAGAGCGGTATCTTCGAAACTGTATTGTTTCTGTCCCTTTTCCAGATTTTCATTTAAATAATGCATATGGTTACTTATCTGATTCAGCAGGAAATCATATTTTCCAGGTATAGTGAGCCTTATCTTTATACCAGGATTTTTCTCCCTTAACTTTGTGATATCCATAAATTTCTCTCTTTCGGAGAGTATAAACATATCATTGGGATCCATATCCCGGTTAACCGGGATCCTTGTCTTGAATTCAGTGACTTCGGCATCTATATAGAGCACTCCCATCCTTCTCGCCACGCTTACTCTGTGATTGCCGTCTATTACAAAATATATATCACCGATCTTGTAAAGATTGACAGCCGGAAGTATGACATCATTTTTATAGGCATTGTAAATATTGGACCATCGGTGTTCAAGATGAGCTTTTTTTGGTAAGAAGTAACGATCAAAATCCTTATACCTGTCAATGCTTCCTACAATATTTTCCACCAGTACTTCACGCATGCCGAGATAATGTTGATTGTGAAGCTGCAAGCCTTTGTTTATTTCATCAAAGGACAGGAGTTTATTTGACCTTTCTCTTGTAAAGAATTTAAGGTTATTAAGAAGCGATTTGAACCTTGCTGATTCAAATTGCTCCTTTCCTTCTGACCTGTAATCTGACATATTCCTCTGGTCCTTATCTGCTGATATATTATAAAGATTATAATTTATTTTAATAAAATATACTTAAAAAAATCAGACTGCAAGCTCAGGTCCCAGTTCTCAGACAGGCTCCTGGATCTCCAGGACTTGAAACCCATAGGTATTTACAATTTTTGTATCCCCGATCTCTGTCAGCCACTGGCAGTCAGGTCCATAATAATGTATATGGCCGTGTATATGGTATTTTGGTTTATAACTTTTAATAAAGCTATTAAAGCATTTAAAACCGCGGTGGCACAGGTCCTCCTTATCGTGTATCCCCAGCGGCGGGGCATGGGTCACAAGAATATCGATATATTTCTTTTTGAAGATCCTGTTAAAATACAATTTCGGCTTCATCCTATTTATCTTCATACACATCTCGAGATCGCTGTACTGGTGCTCTCCCGGCCTATAGCGCATAGAACCTTCAAGACCTCCTATAAGAAGACCTCTGTATTCGATAATGCGGTTATCAATATTGATGCAGCCTTCCGGACCCCCGGTCTTCTTTCCATGTTCGGTATGGACTGTTTTTCTGTGGTGGTTCCCAAAAACATAAAAAAGCGGTTTATTGAGCATAGTGACTATAAACTCGAGATAGCTATTTGGAAGATCTCCGCTGGAGATGATAAAATCAATATCAGACAAACGCTCCTCGATTGAAGGTGTATAGATTATGTCGACAATTTTATCGCTTATTGTAAGTATCTTCATTTTTTAATGCTTAACTTTTGCTTATACCGGGCATATGAAATAGAATATCCTATAAAAATAAATATAAATGTACTAAAATTCTAAAACAAGACTGGATAAATTAAAATACTACATAATTATTATTAATCCAAATAAATATATAATTTTAAGAAAAATATACACCAGCTGGACAGTAAGGCTAAAAAAATGAAGGGCCATTAAATATGAACGGCAGTTCTATAAAAAATAGAGGCACATTCTATAAGAGCTGCAAGGAGCCCTTAAAGAATATTGTGACCGGAGTACTGGTCCTCATGTTTTTAAGCATATCATTTTTTTTGTCCCCCCTGCCTTTAGAAGCGATCACCCTTAAAGAGCTTGGAAATGCAATAGCCAGTCTTGATTCAGAACAGGAAAAACTGATCGAGGAGATATTAGCCTCTGAGACTATAATCGAGATCAGAAAAAACGAGATAGCTGTGCTCAATGAAGATCTGAAAATGTTAAAAGCACAGCTTGAAGAGTTAGACATCCAGAAAGAGGAAATTGCAAAAAGCATAGAAAATAAAAAGGTATTGCTTGTCGGTAGGATGATATTTACATATAAATACGGTAATAATGATGTGGCAAAATTTATTATCAGTGCTAAAAACCTTAATGAAGTGGTGAACAATCTATTCCTTTTTAGAAATATTATGAGCAGGGAAGCTGAGCTGATACAGGAGCTGAGGTTTGAGAGGGAAGAATTTGACAGGATAAGCCGCAAATCTGAGGAAAAGGTTATTGAGAATGAAATATTGAAAGCAAAGAGTAAAGAGGAAAAGGAAAAGCTTGAGATAGATGTTGCCGAGAATAATATACTTCTGGACAGGTTTGAAGGGGAAGAGAAGGAAGTCCAGGACCTGCTTTCTGAGATAAAGAAGAGGATAGCAGCTGTCCAGCCTTCCGGAATGACTCTTGTCGGTGAATGGGAGATGGAAGCAACTGCTTATTATGCATTTGGTTCTGGAGGCAATGATATAAATGGGAATGGTATAACTGCTACCGGATTGCGTGCAAGAATGGGAATAGTCGCAGTGGATCCCAGGATAATACCTCTCGGCACAAAACTATTTATTCCTGGATACGGCGAAGCTCTAGCAGCTGATACAGGCGGCTGGATAAAGAATTACCGGATCGATCTGTGTTTCGAGACTCTGGAAGACTGTTATAAATTTGGACGTCGGAAAATCAGAGTCTACCTTGTGGAAGACTAAAAACTAGACCATTTTCAGAAGTTTTGAAAGAGATTTGAAATCCTCTATATACTTTTCTTCGGAAATGATCTTTGCCACTTTCACATCATGAGGGCTGAAAAAAGGGACCAGCTTAAATGAAGGGTTTTCAAATACACGCATATGGATCTTTTCCATACTCTTAAATTTTTTATCGATTGAGAAAAAATTCTTAAGCAATGTATTTGATACATCCAATCCCAGCGACACTATTATATGGGGCGTACTTATAGATATTTCCTGAATTAAATAGGGAATACAGTTCTTTATATGTACTGCCGAT
Source organism: uncultured bacterium (assembly GCA_965370465.1). Taxonomy (GTDB): domain Bacteria; phylum Actinomycetota; class Humimicrobiia; order Humimicrobiales; family Humimicrobiaceae; genus M55B120. The sequence continues at coordinate 5,435 of CBDUUS010000029.1, forward strand.
GGTTTTTCTTCCCCGGCTGCCTTATCGGCACTGGCCCCGCTCTTGCTTTTTCTCGGAGTGCATTTTACCAGATAGGTAAGATATGTATCCCTATCAAGCGAAAGCTCTACTTCCTTTATTATGTCCCTGATAAACTGTCCAGACTCGTCGCCTGTAAAAGGGATACCTTTTTTTTCGGCACCATTCTCATGGGGAAAGTCCGATACTATTATGATATTTGCTTTTGGCGAGCCTGTGCCTGGAACAGCTGTTTTCCGGAATGATGCCAGCCCTCTGCACTTCTGGCATTTCAGAATCTCTGATTTAAGTTTTTCTATGCTTTTTTTAGCATTTATCGGCATATAAAATTTCCAGTCAATTTGCGTGCAAAAAAAGTATACAACATAAAAAAAATAGAGTAAATAAAAAAATGGCCCGTGCCTGTTTTTTTTCATATATATATATAGATTATAAACAATTTTTTTCTTTATTTTTGATTTTTTCCTGATATTATTATGAAAGTGCTTTATCAAAGGTAAAGCAAAGGGCAAAAGAGATGTAAAAGGAAAGGAGAAAAATATGGCAAAATATCAGGAACTGGCTGATGCGATAATAAAGGGCGACAATACCGCATCAAAGGAAATAGCAGAAAAACTGATAGCAGATGGAGTGGCTGCAACAGAAGTCTTAAACGAGGGCCTCGTACCCGGGATGACTGTGGTAGGAGCAAAGTTTAAGGCAAATGAGATGTACATACCAGAGGTGCTTATAGCTGCAAGGGCTATGCATGCTGCGATGGACCTCATCAAGCCGCTTCTGGCTGAACACGGAGTAGAGATGAAGGGGACCGTAGTAGTAGGAACAGTACAGGGGGACCTCCACGATATCGGTAAAAACCTCGTATGTATGATGCTTGAAGGTGGAGGATTTTCTATAGTTGATGCAGGAGTAGACGTACCTACAGAAAAGTATATAGAGGAAATCAAAAAGTCAGGTGCTAAAGTACTTGGACTTTCTGCTCTTCTTACAACTACTATGCCTGGCATGAAGGAAGTCATCGATGCCATAAAGGCAGATCCAGACACAGCTGATGTAAAGGTAATGGTCGGAGGAGCTCCTCTTACACAGGAATATGCAGATTCCATAGGTGCAGCCGGTTATGCAGCTGATGCATCTTCTGCAGTAGATCTGGCTAATGAGCTTATGTAATGGCCGCTATAAGCGGGTCTATTGAATAATGCATTTAATAGGGATATTGAATTGGAAGTGATTATGGGGACATAGCCACTTCCAATTTTTTTTATGGATATTTTTATATAGATACTTATCTGCAGGGATAGTTTCTGTAATAGCTTTCTAGTCCTCTCTGGATTTCCACCAAATAAAGTAAGGCTGATATATAAATAATATATGCCGCAAAGCGACGGCTGAAAATATTGTATTGATAGTGCATATATAATAGAATAATTTAAATACAGAAAAGCGATTATGATAAAAGGGGCAATACAGCGGGCCGGCAGGCATCTTGTGAACTTTTTATAATATTTTTACAAAATGAGGAGGTAGTAAAATGAAAATCTTTTCCAGATTAGCCGATCTTTTAAAGGCTAATGTCAATGATCTGATCGACAGAGCAGAAGATCCGGAGAAAATGGTCAAGCAGATAGTGATCGATATGGAAGAACAGCTGCAAAAAGCAGTTCAGGGACTTGGAACTGTTATGGCAAGCGTAAGACAGGTGGAAAAACAGCTCAAGAAAGCTCAGGAAGAGTCAAAACTCTGGGAAGGCAGGGCAAAAGAAGCGCTTAATTCCTCAAAAGAAGATCTCGCAAAGAAAGCCATAAAGAATAAGCTTGAAGCAGATGAAGATGTAAAACAATATGAAGAGATACATGCGGGCATTTCTAATCAGTTAAGCATACTGAGAGGACAGGTCGACATTTTAAAGGAAAAGCTTGTCGAAGCGCGCACAAGGCAGTCGATGCTAATAGCAAGGGACAAAGTGGCCCAGGCACGCAAAGAGGTCTCAAATGCACTTGGTGATCTGGACAGCTCGGGCGCATTTGCAAAGATGGATAAGATGGAAAGAAAGGTAGCCGAAAAGGAAGCACAGGCTGATGCGGCTTTTGAGATATCAGGGATAGGAGCCAGCGAAGATGATCCATTTGAAGAGATGGAGGCAAGTAAAGCGGTTGATGATGAGATGGCACGCTTAAAAGAACAGTTATCCAAAGAATAGAAGGGAGCATTACAGATGTTACCATATATTATTGGCGGAATACTTATCATAGGGGGAGCAGCTCTGGGCTTTTTTGTACCAAAAAAGATAAAGGACCGCAATATCGAGATAAAATTTATGCAGACTACCCCTATTGAGGAATTAATAGCTATTTTAAAAGATAATGCTGCGGCCGGACTTGATGGATACAGGCATTATGTAGAGCTGAAGGGAAGCGCTGATTCTGATAATCCGGAAAAAGCGCCTTTTTCAGAAAAGGAAGTGGCGTATTATAATGCAGACCTTTACCAGGTCTATGAAGAAAAGCATACATACAAAGATGATAAGGGCACACATCAAGAGATGAGAAAAAAAGAGACCCTTATGAGCAATCAGAAAAGTTCAGGTCCGGTAGTATTGAAGGATAATCAGTCCGGTGGGAAAGCCTATATAGATGTTTCCCAGTCCGGACTTAAAATTGATGCATTGAAAACGCTTGATAAGTTTGAACCTGAAAACAGTGTGAAAAAGCATAATTTCTTTAGTAACTTCCGGTATAGCAATATGGGAGCAAGAACACTTGGCTTCAGGATGATAGAGAAGACGGTCCCGATAGGGCAATCTCTGTATGTACTTGGTGAAGCCTGGCTTGAGGATCTAAAAATAAAAATAGGCAGGCCCCGCGATGTGAAAAAACCTTTTATAGTATCTGTAAGAAGTGAGACTGATATCGTGCAGGCAAATAATAGAAGTGCCATGGTGGCCCTGATAGCAGGCATAGTAATCGCTATTGCAGGTGCGCTTGTAATGATATTCATGCGATGATTATATACCTGGTATTACTTAAAAGGACAGCTCCCCTTGCTATTCATACTACAAATAGTTATAATGTAGTCAAATGTAACTGCAATATTATTTAAGAGGTTTAAAATGACTAAAGGTAAGGTTATTTCTGTCAGGCTTGAAGAAGAAACGTTTAATAAAATAGAAGATGTTTCAAACAATATAAGAAGATCAAAAAATTGGGTTATAAAGGAAGTTTTAAAAAATTACCTTGAGGATTTATTTGATTTTGAAGAGGCAAAGAGGATTTTTTTAGATAAGAAAGATGAAATAGTATCACATGAACAAGCAAAGAAAGAAATATTACCAGATTAAGTGGAAAAATAGTGCAGTTAAATCAATAAAAGTTATAGCAAAAAATGAAAAAACCCATATTATAAAAGAAATTGAGAAATTACAAAAAAACCCACTTTTAGGAAAGAAATTACAGGCTGGCTATGAGGAATTTAGGAGAATAAGAATAGGAGATTATAGAGTTCTTTATTTTGCTGATTTCCAAGAAATATCCATCATCATCTTAAAAATTAGTCATAGAAAAGATGTATATAGGTAATCTGCTTTTGACTTTAACATCACAAAAGTGAGTAATGCCTGCAATTTTTAAATTTACTTCAGCAAATAGATTTTAAATAATAACCGCAAAGGCCCCAAAAATATAACTGGCTATGCCTGCAAGATTTATGATTTTATATCCGCAAAAAGATTTGCCATTTCAATAGCTCCAAGCGCGGCCTCCCAGCCCTTGTTTCCCTTTCTCGCGCCTGCCCGGTCTATGGCCTGTTCAAGGCTATCCGGGGTTATCACGCCGAAGGATATGGGAACATCCAGGTTGAGGCTTATCTTTGCAACACCCTTTATTACTTCACTTGCTATATACTGGTTATGGGATGTATCTCCCTTTATAACACGCTGATTCTGATAATCCGGAAAAAGCGCCTTTTTCAGAAAAGGAAGTGGCGTAT
>CBDUUS010000030.1:0-8881 GCA_965370465.1 uncultured bacterium
TAAGACAGGATATGAATATAATATGAAGGGAAAAAGATAGTGCTGCATTACTACCGCGCCATAAATGGCGGCTTTGAATACTGTTATTATATCGAGACTGCTGGAGAGCTTACAAATAATGAACTTCATACTTTAAAATGGCTTCTTGCAGAGACTTTTGAACCGGAAAATTTTTCTAAAGTGTCCATGCTTAAAGATAAAAGTATTATTGAGCTGGGTCCCCGTATGAATTTTGAAACTGCATATTCCACAAATGCTGCCGCAATATGTAATTCATGCGGCATTAAAAAGGTGATCCGGCTCGAGAGGTCCAGAAGATATTTTATTCCCACAGAGGCAGGGCGGGCAGAATTTATTAAAGACAATCATGACAGGATGACAGAATGCCTCTACAGGGAACCGTTAGAATCATTTGGGACCGGCATCAGGCCAGAAAAAATATATGATATTCCCTTTATGGAAAAAGGAATAGATGTTCTTAAAGAGATAAATAAAAGCATGGGCCTTGGCCTGGATAGCTGGGATATTGATTTTTACTATGACCTGTTTGTAAATAAGATTGGAAGAAATCCTACAAATGTAGAATGCTTCCAGCTCAGCCAGGCAAATAGCGAACATTCCAGACATTGGTTTTTCAAGGGAAGACTTATACTTGATGGCAGGGAAGTCCAGGAAACCCTGATGCAGCTTATCACAGCACCCCTGGATGCAAATTCTTCCAATAGCCTTATAGCATTCAAGGATAATTCAAGCGCTATCAGAGGTTATAAGGTCAATACTATCATTCCTTCAAAGCCAGGATATTACTCAAGATTTATCCCGGAAGAAACAATCTACCATATTATACTCACTGCGGAGACGCATAATTTTCCAAGCGGAATAGCACCTTTCCCCGGAGCAGAGACAGGAACCGGCGGAAGGATAAGGGATATACAGGCTACAGGAAGAGGAGGACTTGTAATAGCCGGGACCGCAGGATACTGCACCGGTAATCTTAATATACCTGGTTTTGAGATACCCGGGGAAGATAGGGACTTCATATATCCGACAAATATGGCAGCTCCGCTGGACATAATGATAGGGGAGAGCAATGGGGCCTCTGATTATGGAAATAAGTTCGGAGAGCCTGTGATACAGGGCTTTACACGGACTTTCGGCCATAGAACAGCAGGCGGAGAAAGGCGTGAATGGATAAAGCCCATAATGTTCAGCGGGGGCATAGGACAGATGGATGGAAGGCATGCCAGAAAACAGGAACCGGAGAAAGGGATGCTAATAATCCAGATCGGAGGACCTGCATATAGAATAGGGATCGGCGGAGGTTCGGCTTCAAGCCTGATACAGGACAAAGCCAGAGAGGAACTTGATTTTAATGCTGTGCAGAGGGGAAATGCCCAGATGGAGCAGAAACTAAACAGGGTGATCAGGGCCTGCATCGAGATGGGGGATGAAAATCCGATACTGAGCATACATGATCAGGGAGCAGGGGGACCATGCAATGTCCTTACTGAGATAGTGGAGCCTGCTGGTGGGAGGATAGAGATAAGAAATATACAACTCGGCGATAGGACCATGTCCGTCCTGGAGATATGGGGCGGCGAGTACCAGGAAAGGGATGCATTCCTGATAAGGAAAGAAAGACTTGAACTACTGCAGTCTATATGCGACAGGGAAAAAGTCGGACTCGAAAATCTCGGAGAGATAACCGGCAGCGGCAGAATAGCAGTATATGACAGGGAAGACGGGTCCACTCCGGTCGATCTTGATCTCGGAGAGATACTTTCTAATATTCCTCAGAAGACATTCAAGCTTAAAAGCAAAAAGAAAGATTTAAAAAAGTTAAATATTCCAGAAGGTTTGTCAATTAAGGAGGCGGTAAAGCTTATTTTCAGGCTTCCTTCAGTAGGATCAAAGGGTTTTCTCGTAAGGAAAGTAGACAGAAGTGTTACTGGCCTGATAGCAAGACAACAATGCTGCGGGCCGCTGCAGCTTCCTGTATCTGATGTCTCCATAATAGCACAGAGCCACTTTGGGTATACTGGAGCCGCAATATCTATAGGGGAACAGCCGCTTAAAGTGATGGTGGATGCAGCTGCCGGAGCAAGGATGTCGGTTGCAGAAGCGCTTACCAATATGGTCTGGGTGCGCATAAGCAGTCTTGAAGATATAAAATGTTCTGTCAACTGGATGTGGCCCGCAAAACTTCCGGGAGAAGGAGCCGAACTTTATAGAGCAGCTGATGCCCTGAGCAGCATCATGAAAGATCTTGGAATTGCCGCAGATGGCGGAAAGGACAGTGTGTCAATGGCAGCCCGGGTAGAGGATGAGATCGTGAAGGCTCCCAATGAAGTAGTGGTCTCTGCATATGCACCCGTACCTGATATAAGGAAGGCTATTACCCCTGATATTAAGAACCCGGGGGAGAGCAGGCTGGCTGTTATTGATGTATCCGGAGGCAGAAACAGACTTGGCGGATCTGTTCTGGCACAGGCACTGGGCCAGACCGGGGACAATTGTCCCGATATAGATGATCCGGAAAAATTGGTTTCAGCTTTTAATGCTGTACAGGAGCTGCTATTAAAAAACCTTATACTTTCGGGCCATGATATAAGTGATGGCGGACTCATAACGGCACTTGCCGAGATGGCAATGTCTGGAAATTGTGGAATGGAAATAAGTCTTCCATTCTCAGAACATGGTCCGGCGGCACAGCTTTTTTCTGAGGAAGCCGGACTTGTAATAGAGTATCTGCCTGAAAATCAGGAAGAGATATTTTCTATACTTTCCGTCCACGGCATCCGGCCGGTCCTGGCAGGAAAGACATTAAAGGATAAAAAAGTAATGATCTCTATCGGAGGCAGGACATGCCTTGATATGAATACAGATACTCTGCTTTGCTGGTGGGAAGAAATAAGCGACAAACTGGAAGAGAATCAGATGGATCCCCGCCTTGCATCAGAACAGGCCGGTTCACATATAAGGAAGGGCCCGGAGTACAGGCTTGCCTTTACTCCTGAAAACACACCGGAAAATATGATTAAAAGGGCCAATAAACCAGAAGTTGCAATAATCCGTGAAGAGGGAAGCAATGGGGACAGGGAGATGACATCTGCATTTTATATGGCAGGATTTGAGGCCCGGGATGTAGCGATGACCGACCTTCTTTCGGGAGAGGCAAAACTCAACGATTTTAGGGGAGCGGTATTTGTAGGGGGCTTTTCATATGCTGATGTGCTTGACAGCGCAAAGGGATGGGCGGGTACAATAAGATTTAACCGCCGATTACGGAAGATATTTAATGACTTTTATAAAAGAACTGATACATTTTCACTGGGGATATGCAATGGATGCCAGCTGATGGCACTTCTGGGATGGGTCCCCTGGCGCGGACTTGAAGAGATCAAGCAGCCAAGATTTACGGCCAATCCTTCCGGAAGGCTTGAATCCAGATGGATAACAGTAAGGATAAATAAGAGTCCTTCTATCATGCTTGCCGGCATGGAAGGTTCACATCTCGGAGTATGGGTAAATCATGGGGAAGGATATTTTAATTGCCCCGACAGGGAAGTCCTTGACCGCATAAAGGAAGAAGGACTGGTCCCGCTGGCCTTTGTCGATGATGAAGGAAAAATTACTGAAAGATATCCATATAACCCAAATAGTTCCCCTGAAGGCATCACGGCGCTATGTTCACCTGACGGCAGGCATCTTGCCATGATGCCGCATCCGGAAAGAGCCTTTTTGACCTGGCAGTGGCCCTGGATGCCGGAAGAATGGCATGAAAAACTGGACTGTTCGCCCTGGCTCAAAATGTTTCAGAATGCCAGGCAATGGTGTGAAGAAAAGGGATAGAATAATCTCTTTTTAATTATTAGAATATTGTTTTTCTGATATAATAATTATTTGTATCGGGAGATAAATTTAAAAATACAAAAAATTATAGATGAAAAGTATGCAGAACAATAGAAACGGCGGAATATTTCTTCCAGAGAAAAGAATAAATGAGGAGTGCGGAGTCTTTGGAATATATGCACCCGGGAGAAAGGTATCAGAGATCATATTTTACGGTCTTCAGGCTCTCCAGCACCGGGGACAGGAGAGTGCAGGCATTGCAGCATCTGACGGGGAAAATATCCTTGTTTTTAAGGATCTTGGGCTTGTGGCACAGGTCTTCAATGAGCAGAATATCGTGCCGCTTATGGGACATATAGGGATAGGACATACAAGGTATTCGACAAGGGGAAAAAACATCTGGGTAAATTCCCAGCCTATATATAAAATGTTTAGAAATAAAAGCTTTGCTATAGCCCATAACGGAAACCTTACAAATATAAGGGAACTCAGAAAAGAGCAGACGGCTAAGGGTGTAAAGTTTGAGACCACTACAGATACCGAAGTCATAGCTTCACTTATGGAGAGTTCAGACAGCAGGAGTATTGAGGGTGCCATAAAGGAAGCGATTTCAAAATTGGAAGGTTCCTATTCGCTGCTCATACTTACAAAAAACAAGCTTTTCGGAATAAGGGACCCGCATGGCTTCAGGCCCCTGGTACTGGGAAGCCTTGATGGTAATTATGTGCTTGCTTCGGAGACATGTGCACTTGATATTATTGATGCAAGATTCATCAGGGAAGTGGATCCCGGAGAGATAATGGTAATAGACAGGAACGGGTTAAGGTCCCAGATGCTTCTTCCGGTAGACAGGATATCCATGTGCGTTTTCGAATTAATATATTTTGCACGTCCCGATAGTTATATATATGGTAAAAATATGTTTGAGGTGAGGCATTGCATGGGACGGGAGCTTGCAAAAGAATCTCCAGTGGATGCAGATATAGTGATCAGCGTCCCGGATTCCGGAACACCTGCAGCAATAGGCTATTCTGCTGCTTCAAAAATACCATATGCAGAAGGCTTCATAAAAAACAGGTATATAGGGAGGACCTTTATACAGCCTGTGCAGAAGGTAAGGGAAATAAGTGTAAGACTAAAACTCAATCCTCTTAAGGATATTATAAGGGGCAAAAGGATCGTAGTAGTAGATGATTCTATAGTAAGGGGGAATACCTCCAGGAAGATAATAAAAATGCTATATAGTGCGGGAGCCAGAGAGGTGCATATGAGAATAAGTTCCCCACCGCTTCTATACCCATGCTATTATGGAATAGATATGGCTACCAGGAAGGAGTTCATAGCAAACCATAAGACTATAGAGGATATAAGAAGATTTCTAAATTTAGACAGCCTGAAATATATAAGTATCAAAGGATTGGTAAGGGCGATCGATGTATCAAAAGATAAATTCTGTTTCGCATGCTTCAATGGTGATTATCCTGTAAAGATACCGGAAAATATGGAATATGACAAATTTATATTAGATAGGGAGGAAAAGGTCTCTTCCAATGTCTGAGTCCACTGATACAAAACCGGCCGGATATACATATAAGGATTCCGGAGTAGATATAAATAAAGCGAACAGTATATTGTCCGGCCTTAAAAATGTTATAGGATCGACGCATAATGAAAATGTTCTTAGCGACCTTTCATCATTTTGCGGCCTATTCAGGCTCGATACATCAGAGTATAGCGATCCTGTGCTCACATCTTCAACAGACGGAGTGGGCACAAAGCTGATCCTTGCAAAGCAGACCGGCAATTATAGCGGCATAGGTCAGGACCTTGTGGCTATGAGCATAAACGATCTGATATGCTGCGGAGCAAGACCTCTGTTTTTTCTTGACTATATTGCATGCGGCAGCATAGGCATAGAAAAAATAAGCGGGATCATAAAGTCGGTTGCTGATGCATGCAAATACTGCGGCACCGTACTTTTAGGAGGCGAAACTGCTGAGATGCCGGACATGTATGAGAGTGATGACATAGATCTTGCCGGATTTGCAGTAGGAATAGTCAATAGGGATAAAATACTGAAGCCGGGACTCGTAAAGAGGGGTGATCTTGTAATGGGCCTTTCATCATCCGGCCTGCATTCCAATGGCTTTTCACTGGTTAGAAAAGTAGTTGAAGCCAGGGGGCTTAATATAAAAGAGCCGCTGGACTGGACGGAAGGCAGAAGCCTGGGAGATGTCCTGCTTGATCCTACAAAATTATATTCCCGGCTGATCAGCGAGATACTAAGGAATGGTAAAATAAAGGTAAAGGGGATAGCAAATATAACAGGCGGGGGGTTCTACGATAATATAGACCGTATAATCCCGGATAATATGGATGCGGTGATCCACAAAGGGAGATGGGATGTCCCGGCCGTTTTTAGGGTTCTAAAAGAACTGGGGAATATTCCGGAAGAAGAGATGTTTCATGTATTCAATATGGGTATAGGAATGGCAGTCATCATCTCCCCGGAAAGCCTGGAAGATCTTAAGGGCCTTTCTCAGAAAATAGGCGAAGATATTATACTATTGGGTGAAGTGGCGGCAGGTACCGGCAGAGTGCAGATCAAAGAGGATTGATTTCTACTAAGAGGTGTAAAATGAGAAAAAAAATCGCTGTTTTTGCTTCCGGATTTGGCTCCAATCTGCAGGCTTTGATAGATTTTAATAAAAAAAGCGGTCTTGATGGAGATATTTCTCTTGTATTTAGCGATAATGGTGATGCATTTGCACTTAAAAGAGCTAAAAAACATAATATTGAAGCTGTGCATATTGATCCTGGAAAATATTCAGATAGGGAGGAATTCGAGAGGGATATACTTAAGATCCTTGATAAATACGGGATAGACCTTATCGTACTTGCAGGTTATATGTTCCTTCTGACCCCGCTTCTAATAAATACCTATAAAAACAGGATCCTTAATATCCATCCTGCACTGCTTCCTTCCTTCAGGGGAACGCATGGGATAAAAGATGCTTATGACCATGGAGTCAGAATCAGCGGAGTAACGGTACATTTTGTGGAGGAAGAGCTGGACAATGGCCCTATTATAATGCAGGCCCCGGTATATATAGATCAGAAAGATAGCCTGGAGCAATTTGAAGAAAAGATCCATAAGGTCGAGCATAAGATATATCCTGAAGCGGTAAAGCTTTTCTGCCAGGATAGATTGCGCATAAATGGAAGAAAAGTAGAGATATTATAAAAGATTATTAGCAAACAGAGGTATTTGATGAAAGTAAAAATAGAAAGAGCCCTTATAAGTGTTTCCAATAAGACAGGGATTATAGAGCTGGCAAAAGATCTTGAAAAAATGGGTGTAGAGATCATATCGACTGGAGGTACTCACCGGAGCATAGACCAGGCAGGGATAAAAGTGAGAAAAGTCGAGGAAATAACCGGCTTTCCCGAGATGATGGAAGGCAGGGTAAAGACACTTCACCCTATGGTCCATGGAGGTATTCTGGCTGACCGGAAAAAAGACAGCCATTTAAAGGAGATGGCCTCTGCGGGGATCCTTCCAATAGATATGGTCGTGGTAAACCTCTATCCCTTCAAGGAGACAATATCGGCACTGGATGTAAGACCAGGGGATGCTGTAGAAAATATCGATATAGGCGGACCTACGATGATAAGAAGCGCAGCAAAGAACCATGATAGCGTAGCAGTTATAGTTGACCCTTCTGATTACGGCGAGATATCAAGAGAGATGCAGGAAAATGAGGGAAGCCTTTCAACAGATACCCTTTACAGGCTTGCAGTAAAGGCATTCCAGCATACCTGTGAGTATGACAGCGTGATCTTTGAATATCTCCATGGCAGGATAGATGAATATAAAAATACAGACATAAATATCCGTCCCGGCCTTAGCATAGGAGCAGGAAGCGTAAATCGCAATACTGGCATTTATAGAGATAAGAGCGGTGAATTTAAAGAGGATCTCAGACTTGATCTCAAAAAAATTCAGGACCTGAGATATGGAGAAAATCCCCACCAGAAAGCATCATATTATAGGTCATCCTCTGCAGACGAGGGGAGCCTTGTAAATGCAAGAAAGCTGCAGGGAAAAGAGCTTTCATATAATAATATAATGGATACAAATGCAGCCTTCCAGATAGTGAAAGAGTTTGGTGAACCATGTGTGGCCGTTATAAAGCATAATAATCCGTGCGGTGCCGCAATCGGCAGCAGCATTGCCGAAGCATATCAAAGGGCCCATGACTGCGATCCTGTCTCAGCTTTTGGAAGCGTGGTGGCAAGCAATATGAAATGGACCGCTGAAGCGGCAGAGTTTCTTTCAGATAAATATGTAGAAGTATTAATAGCTCCGGAGTTTGACAGGGAAGCTCTTAAAATAATGCTTAAGAAGAAAAACATGAGAATATTACAGACAGGCTTTGATATAAGAGCCAATATATCCAGACTTGTAAAGAAAAGTTTCTCAACCGATAATATAGATCTTAAAAGCGTGGATGGAGGGATCCTCATGCAGGATCTTGATGAAGGAATAGATGACGGGAAACAGTTCCGGGTAGCGACCAGGATACAGCCCACAGATCTGCAATGGAAGGACCTGCTTTTTGGCTGGCAGATAGCCAAAAACGTTAAATCAAATGCAATAGTGCTGGCGCTTGACGGGGCTACAGTCGGAGTGGGTGCAGGGCAGATGAGCAGGGTAGATGCTGCAAAAATAGCGATAGATAAATCATCCGGCAGATGCAAAGGTTCAATAATGGCCTCAGATGCATTTATTCCTTTTAAAGATGTGGCAGAGCTGGCAGCTGCCAGGGGCATTCTGGCAATAATACAGCCAGGGGGGTCAGTAAGGGACGATGAGGTCATAGAGGTCTGTGATAAGTACAGAATACCGATGGTATTTACAGGTAATAGGCATTTTAAGCATTGATTGATCAATATGGACTTCTCCGGGATACTTCTTGCAGGTGGAAAAAGTAAAAGATTTGGACCCAATAAGATAAAGATAATATCT
>CBDUUS010000031.1:0-8688 GCA_965370465.1 uncultured bacterium
GGCATCTTCACAGCGGAAGATACCGGAGGAAAGATAAAGGGAAACCGCATAGATATATATTTTGAGACAAAAGAAGAAGCAAAGAATTTTGGCCGCCGTATAATATGGGTAAGGATTTTAAATAATAATATAGAGCTTGCGGGGCTATTGTCAGATTAGATTTTTTTGTTTTCCAGGAACCGGGACCTGAGCTTGTAGGCTGATGTTTTTAAACAGATCAAGGCCTGAAGAAGAAGCGATATGGTACCCGCGATGACGAAAAACGGAGTATGCGTAAAAATAGAGGCTGCCCGAAGGGACAGCAGTGTCCCTGAAGGATCAGATACTTATTTAATATTGGCTCAAAATATTCTAACGGATCCGTTAAAGATCCGGTAAATTCTGTCCATATTCATCATGATTTTTTTAAAAAGTCTTTTTATGCTGTCTCTATTTGAGCATTGGATAGAATTCGATCAGCCACTGGACCGGAGTAATTGCATAAAATAATAATTGATAAAAAAAGAAATTTGTCTAAAATGTACTAATCAGTTTAATCTTTAAATATATATCCAGACAGGGAGAGAAATGAGAATAAAAAAATATCTGCTTTATCTGCTTATCCTTATAGTCGCAGGAGTGATAGCGGTCAGTATTTTTCTTGCAGTGAGGGACCGTAATGGACAGAAGATTGCAGAAAATATGGAAGAGTTATCTGAAATAGCTGATGAGACCGGTGCCGGAGAAGCCGGACAGGAGGAACAAACTGTCAGTGAGGAGGAAATGGCAGAGGAAGAACCTGAGGATTTTAGTGATTATTATACAAGCACTTCTGAAGATTTCAATAATTACAGTTTTATCTGTCCGCAGGGATGGACGATCCTTGAGGAAAAAGATGGGAAAAGAGTCCTGTTGGATAGAGCTGGAAGCGGCAGCTCGGCAGAAAGCATAATGATAATGATTGAGGATCCCGCAGATTTTAAATCCGGCGCAACAGGTGATGAAATAGTAGAAGAATATATGCAGATACCGGAGAGCGGTTCTATTGATGCAGAACCTATCGAAAGCTTTGATATTAAATTGGACAGGGCTGATGCGCAGGTATCCGGATACTATTATAAAAGCGGACTGACAGACAGGGAAGAATCCGCAGATGACAGCGTCTATACAGATGAGATCGATCTTCTTACCTATCTTACAGATGGCGGATATATTTATATTATTAAATATATGAGCAGCGGAATAGACAAAGCTGAGGCCCGTGAGACATTTGAATGTTTCCTATCAGGCTTTACCATGGATGATAGCATAAGCGGAACAAGGCAGGAAGACGGCAGCGACTCCATAAATATACTTATACTCGGGGTCGACAGCGGCCTTGGAAGAGAATATGGCATAAAAAGCGCCAGATCAGATATAAATATGATAGTGCATATTAACCTTGAAACCTATGGCACCACTATAGTGACCATACCAAGAGATCTCTGGGTGCCTATATCCGGACATAATGACGGAAAGATAAACGGTGCCTATACGATGGGCGGGACCGAACTTGCCATCCAGACATTTGAAGATTTTTCAGGTCTCGATATAGACAATTATATAATAGCCGACTTTGACGGATTTATCCCTCTCATAGATTATTTTGGAGGAGTGACGATCGAGGTGGGCGAGGACCTCGCAGATGGATTTTCCAATTGCTATCTGAGCAAGGGAGTGCATCATCTAAATGGAGAGCAGGCTCTGGCCCTCTGCAGAAACAGGCACAGAAATGGTGATGGATCGACACAGGGAGGCGCATGGGCCCGTGAAGGGGAAGCCGCCAAAGTCATAAAGGCTCTTTATGAACAGAAGACCACGCTTGAAAGAATAATGGCCCTTCCTGCTTTTGCCAATTTTATGCTTAAATATACACTGACAGATATGACTTTTACAGACCTTATAAGGCTGCTTCCGGCTCTGGGAAATATTGGATCAAATGATATAACCATAAGGGGAGTGCCTTCCTATAGCAAGACGGTCGGAAAGGCAAGCGCTGTGGTACATTATGAGGACGAGACAGAGCAATTATTTGAGGAGATAAAAAATCAGTAAGATTCTAAATACAAAGCCTAAATACAAAGCCGATTGACTTTTAAATAAGAAATAGTTAATATTTGTTTTGCAAAAAAAATGGTAATATAATCAATTACTGTTCGAGCGGAAGTAGCTCAGCTGGTAGAGCATCACCTTGCCAAGGTGGGGGTCGCGGGTCCGAATCCCGTCTTCCGCTCCATTTTATTTTATGGAAGATGTCAATAAAATATTTCTGGGAAAAGACATGATCAATATCAAATTCGAGGATCTGGGAAAGATAGAGGTCAAAAAAGGAGTTTCTATAAGGGAAGCAGCAAAGCTGATTGATAAGAGATCTTCAAAAGATGCTGTGGTTGCAGAAATAACTGGAAACAGGGAAGATCCATTAGTAGAAACACTGGTGGATATGGGCTATGTCCCGGATGAAGATATTTCTGTCAGATTAATATATCCCGGTAAAGATAAAAAATCCCTTGAAGTATTGAATCACAGCACAGCACATATAATGGCCGCAGCTATTAAAAAGATCTATCCGGAAGTAAAGTTTGCAATAGGCCCTTCTATTAAAAACGGATTTTATTATGATTTTGAGATAGACGGAAATATCTCACCGGAGGACCTTCCGGCGATAGAGAAGCAGATGAAGAAATTGATCGGAGGCAATCATGTTTTTAGCCGCAGCGATATTTCAAAAAAACAGGCAGCCGATATTTTTAGTGAAAATCAGTTTAAACTGGAACTTCTCGAGGAGATCCCCGAAGATAAAGTAAGCATATACCAGTCAGGAGATTTTATAGATCTCTGCAGAGGGCCGCATATTTCCTCTGCTTCAAGAATAGGAGCCTTTAAACTTCTTAGCATAGCCGGAGCATACTGGAGGGGCAATGAGAAAAATAAGATGCTTATTCGCATATACGGGACCTCTTTTTATAATAGTGAAGATCTGAAAGAGTATCTGGACAGGATAGAGAGGGCAAAGCAGAGCGATCACAGAAAAATAGGAAAAGAACTTGATTTATTTAGTTTTCATGATGAGGGCCCCGGTTTTCCATTCTTTCATCCAAAAGGGATGATAATAAGGAACATAATACTACAGTACTGGCGTGAAGAGCATCATAGAGAAGGTTATATGGAAGTAAGCACCCCTATGATCCTGTCCAATCATCTCTGGAAGACTTCCGGACACTGGGACAATTACAAGGAAAATATGTATTTTGTCGAGATAGATGAAAAGGACTATGCGGTAAAGCCTATGAATTGTCCGGGAAATATTATTATCTATAAGAACAGCCAGCATTCCTATAAGGAGCTTCCGCTAAAATATGCCGAGCTCGGAACGGTTCACAGACATGAAAAATCCGGCGTATTGCACGGACTTTTCAGAGTAAGGAGTTTTACCCAGGATGATGCCCATATATACTGTATGGAAGAACAGCTATTTGGCCAGATCGGCAATATAATAGATCTAATTGACAGGATGTATAAAGTCTTCGGTTTTGACAAATACCATATAGAGCTCTCTACCAGACCAAAAAGGAGCATAGGCTCCATAAAGATGTGGAATAGGGCCGAAACCATACTTAAGGACATTATAGAGGAAAAGAATATTGATTACAGCATAAATGAAGGAGACGGAGCCTTTTACGGACCTAAAATTGATTTTCACATACAGGACTGCCTTGAGAGGGTATGGCAGTGCGCCACTATTCAGCTGGATTTCGCAATGCCGGAAAAGTTTGATATACAATATATTGGAGAAGACAATAAGCGGCACAGGCCCGTGATGATACACAGGACCGTTCTTGGAAGCATAGAGAGGTTTATGGGCATACTCCTGGAGCAATATAGCGGAAACCTGCCGCCATGGCTCGCACCGGAGCAGGTGATAGTATTGCCCATATCAGATAAATACCTGGATTATTCTAAAAAAATATTTAAAGAACTAAAAGATAATGGCTGCAGGGTATCTATTGACGGCAGAGTGGAATCACTTAATAAGAAGATAAGACAGGCGGAGATAAACCGGATACCATATATGATAATAATAGGCGAGAAAGAAGAAAGTTCGGATACCATTTCTATTAGAAAAAAATCCGGAGGAGAGATGAAACAGGTTATACTGTCTGATTTTCTAAAAGTATTTAATACTGCTGTCAATAAGCGCAGCATAGAATACTAATTTTTTCTGACCCCGGCAGTATAGACAAATAATATTATTATTAGTATAATCTCCAATTGTTGAAAAAAAATAATATTAGATTAAAAAGTATACAAGTAGAAATCATCTATTTCTCACCAGATGATAGCCTGATAAAGGCTTATTGATCTGGTTATATAAATAATAGATAGATGATTGGTCTATCTATTTTTTTTTAAAAAAAATGGAGGTGAAGGATTTATCAACGATAAAAGAGTTCGGATAAATGAGTACATAAGAGTTCCCGAAGTCAGGTTAATAGACAATGATGGCAATCAGATAGGTATAATAACAACAAGACAGGCCCAGGAGATCGCTGATGAAAAGGAATTGGACCTTGTCGAAATATCTCCCAATAGCAAACCTCCGGTTTGCAAAATAATGGATTTCGGCAAATATAAGTACCAGCTGGAGATATCAGAGAAATTAAAAAAGAAAAAACAGTCCCACATCATTGTAAAAGAAATAAAGCTAAGGCCCAAGATAGATATCAATGATCTAAATACCAAAAAAAGGCAGATCGAGAAGTTTCTTAAGAATGGAAACAAGGTAAAGATAACCATAATGTTCAGGGGTCGTGAAATAGTCCATAAACAGCTCGGCATGAATATTCTTGAGAAACTGATGGATGATCTTAGTGATCTGTCAGTCATTGAATTGAGGCCGAAGCTGGACGGTTATAATATGATCATGGTGCTTGCTCCAGCATAGGACCATAACAGATAGATAGAAATTTAAGAATTGAAATATTTTGTTTAGAGAGGAAGTATTTTATGCCAAAAATAAAAACACATAAAGGAGCTGCTAAGAGATTTAAAGTGACAGGCAGTGGAAAGATCATGAGAAGGAAGGCTTTTAAGAGCCATATATTAACAAAAAAGAATGCCAAAGTAAAAAGAAGACTGGGAAATGATATTGAGGTGTCATCTTCTGATATAAAGAAAGTAAAAAGGCTTCTGGGAAGGTAATAGAAAGGTGTGATTAGAAATGACAAGGATAAAAAGAGGAATAATAAAGAATAGGCGCCATAAAAAAGTATTAAAAGAAGCCAGGGGATACAGGGGATCAAGGAGCAGGACCTTTAAATCTGCCAAGCAGCAACTTCTTAAATCTATGAGCTATTCATACAGGGATAGGAAAAATAATAAAAGGAATTTTAGAAGACTATGGATAATAAGGATCAATGCTGCAGCAAGATTAAACGGACTATCATATAATGAATTTATAAATGGCCTTAAGAAAGCCAGTATAGATATAAATAGAAAGATGCTGTCAGAGATAGCAGTCAGCGATCCTGATGCTTTCAAGCAATTGACCGAAAAAGCAAGGAAAGAATTAGTTAGAGGCTGATATGGACCAGAGTGATCCTACAATTCAGGAAATGGAAAAAAGAATAAATGGGGAGCTTGAGGCGCTGAGATCAGATATTAAAGATATAGATGATATTAATGGTCTCGAAGCTTTGAGGACAAAGTATCTGGGCAGGAAAAGTTATCTTGCTGTGACTCAAAAGAGCATAGGGACACTGCCTGCTGAGCTGAAGCCTATTGTAGGGAAAAACTCAAATATAGTCAGGAAAGAAATAGAGAAGCTTTTTGATGATAAGGAAAAAGAGCTTAAGGTCCTTGAATATGACCTGCAGATGAGAAAAGAGAAAATGGACCTGACATTGCCAGGGAGAAAAACAGGATCAGGAAGTAAAAATATAATATCCCGTACTGTTGAAGATATAGAAGAAATATTTATAGGAATGGGATTTGAAATAGCGGAAGGTCCTGAAGTAGAGACAGATTATTATAATTTTGAGGCTCTGAATACCCCAAAGGACCATCCTGCACGATCCCTGCATGACACCATGTTTATAAGTGATAATGTGCTTTTAAGGACACAGACTTCACCTGTTCAGATAAGATATATGGAGAATAACGAACCTCCTATAGCGATCATTGTGCCGGGCAGGGTCTACAGGAAAGATTATGATGTTTCACATACGCCGATGTTTACACAGGTCGAGGGTCTTGTAATCGATAAAGGTATCAATTTTGGAAATCTGAAATGGACCCTGGAGACATTTGTAAGAGAGATATTCGGCAAGGACCGGAAAGTAAGATTCCGGCCCCATTATTTTCCATTTACAGAACCCAGTGTCGAGGTTGACGTATCATGTAATATTTGCAATGGAAAAGGATGCAGGGTATGTTCGGGAAGCGGCTGGCTGGAAATACTGGGTGCAGGAATGGTCGATCCGAAATTATATGGATTTGTAGACTATGATCCTGAAGAAGTAAGCGGATTTGCTTTTGGAATGGGCATTGAGAGGATATGTATGCTTAAATACGGTATTGATGACCTGCGATTATTTTTTGAGAACGATCTGAGATTTGTAAAGCAGTTTTAATCGATTTCCGTATAAATATACTGGCAGGCCGGATGGACAATCGATCATGGCCGGGCCGGTATTCGAATAGAAAGGAACCTTAAAGCATTGAAAGTCACCCTGAACTGGATAAAAGAATTTTTAAATACCGGCAGGCTTGATGCTGCGGAAGTGGCTGAAATGCTTACTATGAGCGGTACTGAAGTGGAAAAAGTGGAACCGGCAGGCTCCAAATTTGATAAGATCGTCATAGGCCGGATAAAAAGTTTTACCGGACATCCGAATGCTGATAAGCTCTCGCTTTGCAGGGTAGACTCCGGAAGCGGAGAACTCAGTATTGTATGCGGCGCTTCTAATTTTAAAGAAGGAGACAGGGTCGCACTGGCCCTTGAAGGCGCTAAAATAGGAACTTTCAAAATAAAAAGAAGCAAAATAAGGGGAGAATATTCTGAAGGGATGATGTGCTCGGAAGCTGAGCTCGGATTATCTTCTGAATCAGAGGGAATAATGATCCTGGACAGCGATTGTCCCATAGGTGCGGATTTTGCAGGTACTGTTGGCCTGGATGATGTGGTATTTGATCTAGAGATAACCCCGAATAGGCCCGATTGCCTTAGTATTATAGGAATAGCGCGGGAAATAAGCGCGGTGACAGGTCATGAACTGATAATCCCCGGATTCGATATAGATAAGAAGACCGGCATAGATAAGAATCTTATTATCGAAATAGAAGACGCCAGCCTCTGTCCAAGATATTCAGCTATGGTGTTTGAGGATATACCGGCAAAAGATTCACCCATGTGGCTGAAAAACAGATTAATACTTTGCGGCATAAGGCCGATAGGCTTGATCGTGGACATCACCAACTATATAATGCTTGAAACGGGCCAGCCTCTTCATGCATTTGACAGGGATCTTCTTTTTTCAAATAAGATAATAGTCAGAAAAGCCCGCGAAGGGGAAGAGATAAGGACGATAGATGATTCAGCGAGGAAACTGGAAAAAGATGCATTATTGATCGCAGACGAAGAGAAAGCAATTGCCCTGGCCGGCATCATGGGAGGAAAAGATACCGAGATCAATAGCAATACAAAGAATGTCCTGCTTGAGTCTGCCAATTTTTATGGTCCCTCAATAATGAATACATCCCAAAAATTAGGTTTAAGGTCCGAAGCTTCAAACCGTTTTGAAAAGAAGATAGACCCGGAGCTGACTGTATTTGCACTTGAAAGATTTAATCAGCTTTTGACAAAAATAACCGGCTATATTAATAAAAACGGGATATATGATAGCTATAGCAAGACGAACAGGCAGCGGGATATCATGCTCAGGACAGAAAATATAGAGAAGGTCCTGGGCCAGTCAGTGGATACGGGAAAGATATCAGATATTTTAGATTCTCTTGGCATAAAAAATAAAATAAAAGGGGATGCTCTGGAAGCAAAGGTCCCGTCTTTCAGGTTTGAGGACCTTGAAAGGGAAATAGACTTGATTGAAGAAGTGGCAAGGATCTACGGATATAATAATATAATATCCAGACCCACTATACTGAGCAAAAACAGGGGAAGATACAGCAGGGGCCAATCGAATATAAAAAATATAAGAAATATGCTTGCCGGCAGAGGGCTCAATGAAGTCATTAACTATTCCTTTATTGGATTAGACGAATTCAAGGAAACGATGCTGGACAAAGAAGAGGATTATAAGAGATATATTGAGATATTAAATCCAATAAACGAGGATTTCAGTATAATGAGGACATCGCTGCTTCCATCCTTGCTGGGAACGGTGAAAAACAATATGAATAGAAATACAAAAGATATAGCAATATTTGAAATATCCAAAGTCTTTATTGATAAAGGGGAGCAGCTCCCGGGCGAACCTCAGAAGCTGGGAATACTTCTAAGCGGGAAAGCGAAGCAGAAGAGCTGGATGGAGGAAGAAAGAGACTTTGACTTTTTTGATCTTAAGGGGATAGTAGAAAGCATAATAGAAAGGTTTTACCCCCGGCCCGAAGTAAAAATCGCAGAAAAAGAGTATAAATTTTTTCACCCGGGCA
>CBDUUS010000032.1:0-8516 GCA_965370465.1 uncultured bacterium
GATTTCTGCTGGAAGTTAGAATATTATTGACCTGAGCTTATGGCTGAATAGTAACATTTATATTTCAATATTAATATTGGGGAGGGAGAATAATTTATGGCTGAAGAACAAAAATATCCAAATCTTTTTAAACCATTACGCATTGGCAGCGTAGTAGCTAAGAACAGAATTAACTTTGAGCCCACAGCTATTAGCTGCTCGAATGCAGATGGTTCTGTCAGTGAGTTGGATATAGCAGTATATTCAGAGATAGCCAAAGGTGGCTACAGCATGATCAATATCGGTGGATGTACGCCGGATTCCAAAACTGGCCGAGTAACCATAACCGGTATAATTATTGATGAAGATAATATGATACCCGGTTTGGCAAGGTTAGCAAAAAGTATTCAAAAATATGGCGCCCTTGCTATACCACAGATACAGCATCCCGGCAGGCAGTGTCCCATGCCCAAAGGCAGTATAATGTCAACCAATGACCAGGTAGTCAAACTTCCGTGGTCAGCAGGGCATGAGATCGTTTTTGCAAATGCAGAAGAAAAAGGTAAAGAGATCAGGGCCATGAGTACAAAAGAAATCCTGGACCAGGTTGAATTGTGGTCCCTGGCGGCATGGAGATGCCAGGCAGCAGGAATGGATGCAGTATGTCTGCATGCAGCACACGGTTACCTTATGTCAGCTTTCTTGAGCCCATACCTTAACCGTCGGATAGACCGTTTCGGCGGCAGTTTTGAGAACCGTATGCTTTTCACATTATCTGTTATTAAAGAGATCCACAATAAATGTGGAAATGATTATCCAGTTATTGTACGCTACTCAGCCAATGAGTGGGTTCCTGGTGGAATAGATACTGAAGAAAGCAAAAGAATAGCTGTAGCTTTAGAGAGAGGCGGAGCAGCAGCTTTAGACTTGAGCCAGTGCATACAGGAGACTCCAGGTGCAGGATTTGATCCCATGCAGTATAATGAGGGCTGGACAGTATACTCAGCTGAAGCAGTAAAACCGCTTGTAAAGATACCGGTAATCATCAGCCATGCTCTGCGAACTCCTGAAGTTTGCGAGAAAATAATTGCTGAAGGCAAGGCTGATATGATTGGTATGTGCCGCGGGGCGCTGGCTGATCCTTATTGGCCGACAAAAGTTCAGCTTGGCAAGCCTGAAAAGATCCGTAAGTGCATCTCTTGCCTTACAGGCTGCTGGCAAGAGTCTCTGATGGCAAAGAAGGATATCGCATGTGCGATCAATCCAGTTTGCGGAGATCTTAATTTCTATAATATGGATAAAGAGAAAAGCAGCCGCGCGATGAAAGTTGCGATTGTCGGTGGCGGTCCTGCCGGCATGGAAGCTGCGCGATGGGCAATACTTCGCGGACATAAACCAACTATCTTTGAGAAGAAAAACGAATTGGGCGGTGCTATCCTGGGCTGTTGCCTGGTTCCCGGTAAAGAAAAGATGAAATGGTATGCTGACTGGCTGAGGCATGAGATACGTGATCTGGGTGTCGAAGTTAAAATGGAACACGAGCCTACCTTAGAAGAGCTAAAGGGCTACGAAGTCGTACTTAATGCTACTGGGGCAGTAAGCTATGTACCTGAAGTCATCGGACTAAAAGAGAGAGTAGTCCCATTAGAGGAAGTATTTGCCTGTCCAAAGACTACTTGCGAGTTTTATCCTGAAGGCAGCGGTCGTAAGAACCGGAAGTTAGGCGAGAAAGTAATAGTCTGGGGCGACCACTATGGTGCTGCGGACATGGTAGCTTTTCTTGGTGCAGCAGGTAAAGATGTAACTGTTGTCACTGATAGAAAAGAATTTGGTTCCAGTGTAGAAGTAATACACATGTATGTTCTTCGAAAACGTATGGCACAGGGTGATGCTGAAGCACTTCATTCACGTCCATACAAATACCCGGTTAAGGTATTTGAAAGCTCGACCCTATACGAGATAGGTAAGAAAGAAGTGAAAATAATAGATGGAAACTTGAATATAACAGTAGTTGACGCAGACGATATCGTAACATGTTATACAAAATCCAACACAGCCTTAGCTGATATATTTGGGAAAGTTGATGCTGCAGGCATACCTGTGATTACTGTTGGTGATGCTAAAAGTCCCAGAAATCTGCATGCCGCTGTTAAAGAAGGGGCATCATTCAGCCTTACGCTGGATCCGGATTATTGTGTCAAAAACCCGAATGGAGCATTATTGGATGATCTTCCAATAGATGTTAAGAAACAGCTTGGTTTTTAAGGATTGTAGAAAAAATTTAGTAAATACAGTAAGCTTAGTAAATCTCTAATAAAAAATCTTTACTAAAAGAAGGAGGGAAAGATGAAAAGGAAGTTAATATTATTAATGGTGATGGCAGTGATTATATCGTTAATCGCTACTATCGGGATCAGCGGATGCAAGCAAGTAGAAGAAGAGGAAGCTGCTGAAGAGACCACGCCTGCAAAGAAGTTAGTTTTTGGTAATCTTCCTACTGCACTGTCAGATGAATGGAACGGCTACAGTGTCGAAAACTTTGAGTTTGCCGCTGCTTCAAAGGGTGTAGATGTACAGGTTATTGATGCTGGTTGGGATGGTGCAAAACAATTAGCCAATCTTGAAGATCTGGTAAGTAAAGGAGTAGATGCAGTCGGCGTATTTATTTGGACACCTGAAAGTGGAGAGCAGTATTCAGAACTAGCAAAAGAAGCAGGGATTCCTATTTTCTTTGAAAACACCAAACTGAGCTCCGATCTGATTGAATATGATTTCATGGGCGATTATGTTTTTAATGTAGCCTGTGAATATGATAACATTGGTTATCAGGCTATAAAATGGCTTGATGAAAACTATCCTGGTGCGAAGATACTTTATGTAAGAGGACAGCCAGGAATGGGAATCGTCGAAGCTTATGAAGCAGGAGTAGAAAGAGCTCTTGCTGAGTCAACAAGTGGCACTACTGTTGCTATCAGAAAAGATACTCAATGGGATACACAAACTGCTCAACCTGAGGTGTCTGACGTTATAGCATCAGGAGCTGAGTTCGATGCGATTTTTGCAAACAATGAACCAATTGCTCAAGGCGCTTATAATGCATTAAAAGATGCCGGACTTGAAGGCACGGTTCCTATTATCGCTACTGGTGGCGGACCAACTGGACTTAAACAGTTTGATGCAGGTATCATTGATGCAACTGTTGCATCACCGGTTTCTCTGCAGGGTCTCTGGTTGTTTAAGGCAATGTGGCTTTATTTATCAGAGGGGATTACACCACCTGACAAATTCATACCTCTGCCTAACATGGTAATTACAAAAGATAATCTTGACGAAGGTATTCCATGGGAGGCATCTGAAGATATGTTTGAATATGTAGGTGGATTGGATTCCTGGTAAACCGTTTCCAGCTAATATGTATTTAAATTAATCATCAGTACTTGAATTGTTTTTGCGGTCTTATGTTTTTAAACAATCATAAGACCGCAAAACATAAAATACCAAAGCAGCAATTACAAATTTTTATATGGATAGCATATGGTAAACAAGTTATTAGAAAAAGAAAAAATATTAGATATAAAAAACCTTTCCAAAGAATTTCCCGGCGTAAAGGCTCTCATAAATTTCAACTTTGATCTTTATAATGGAGAAGTCCATGGTTTGATTGGGGAAAATGGTGCTGGCAAATCAACATTTATAAAGATATTGTCTGGTGCATTTCAACCTAACAATGGAGAAATGATTATAAGTGGCGAAAAACATAATTTTTTTACACCCCACATAGCAAGAAGACTGGGAATTCAGACTGTTTACCAGGAAGATATTCTTGTCCCGGGAATAACTGCTGCAGAGAATATTTTTTTAGGCACTGAACTGGTTGACAGTAAAAAATTCTTTGTAAGCTATAAGACCATGATTAATGTGGCAAATGAGCTTGCAAAACAATTTGGCATAAATATAAAGGTAGATGAAATATATGAAAAACTGAGCCCTTCGAATCAGCAGTTTGTTAAAATACTTAAAGCCCTGGCTCAAAAACCAAAAGTGCTCATTCTTGATGAACCAACACAGGCTTTTAACGTTAAAGATATAGGGCTTGTAATACAGATGGTAAAAGTAATCTCCAAAGAGGGAGTAGGAGTTATATATATTGCCCATGACCTCGATGAAATCATCGAAGTTGCTGACAGGGTAACAGTTCTAAGGGATGGTATCGTTATTAAAACTCATGATAAAAGTGTAGAAACTTATGAATCTGACGATCTTGCAAAAGAAATGATAGGGCGCCCGGTAGATCTTTTCTATAAGAAAAAAGAAAGTCCGGTAGGTGATTATGTTTTTGAAGTACGCAACCTTAAGCTTAAAGAATCTTCAAAGCCAATAAATTTTAAAGTAAGGCAAGGAGAAATACTTGGCGTTGCCGGGCTAAAAGGCGCAGGACGCTCAGAAATTGCACGGGCAATTTTCGGGGCTTACAGGAAGTATCAGGGAAAAGTTTTCTATAAAGGAGAAGATATTACTCCTGCAAACCCGGTTCAAGCAGTTAAATCAGGAATTGCACTTCTTACTGAAAGTAAAAAGATAGACGGCCTTTTTATGGGATTGCCGGTCGACCAGAATATTACTGTGGTAGGGCTGGATAAGATAGGAAAAATATTTTTAAGTTTAGCCAAAGAAAAAAAATTATGTAATGAATATGTAAAGAAATTAAATATAAAAACTCCGTCTTTAGATAAAGAAATAGAATTTTTAAGCGGTGGTAATCAGCAAAAAGTAGTTATTGCAAAATGGCTTTTTAAAGGCGTTGATATACTTATTGTAGATGAGCCCACACACGGCATTGATGTAAATGCAAAAACTGAAGTGTATGGGCTGTTTACAGAACTTGCTGCAAGCGGAAAGTCGATTATTATGATTTCTTCAGAAATGCTGGAGCTCATATCATTAAGTGACAGGATAATCATAATCAGGGATTATGAAATTTCAAAAGTGCTCGACAAAAGTGAAATTAATGAAGAAAATATTTTATCAGGCTTTATGGGAGGAAATTAAAGGTGTCAAACTCTAAAGAAATCAAACAAAAAGGAAATGGGCCAGGTTCTACTGCAAGAAGACTGAGATTTTTAAACAACCAGGTCATGTATCTAGTTTTGGTAATTATTATAATAGTAGTAATTGCCAGTGCACTAAATCCGAATTTTTTAACCCTCAGAAACTTTTTAAATGTCATGCAGCAGATTTCCATACTGGGTATCCTGACGATGTGCATGTCTTTGCTGATGGTATCTGGAGGTCTTGATATTTCAATAGGCAATATGGCCGGGCTTATTGCCATCGTTTTTGCAAGGATGCTTTTATCAGGGAAAAGCATCCTTGCAAGTGTAATTGTAGCCCTTGCTTTAGGCATGATATTTGGTTTTATTAATGGCCTGATAATTGCTAAAAGTAAAGTCACCCCTCTTATTATTACATTAGGTATGAATTATGTCTTCCTGGGAATAGCTTTAATAGTCGGAGGTGGAAGACCCCAATCTATTACAGGCCAGTTTGAATTTCTTGGACAAACAAAGATAGGTGGTGTTGTTCCTGTAGCTGTAATATTATTTTTAGCAATATTTGCATTTTCATTTTTCTTAAGAAAATATACAAAATACGGTAGAAGGTTGAATTCTATCGGGGGCAACTCTCTTGCTGCATATTTGTCCGGAATCAACGTTGATTTGCATGTAATATCAATTTATACATTATCAGGACTTATAGTAGGTTTTGCTGCACTCATTCTTATATCAAGGCTAGGAATGGTCCAGGCAGATGTCGGAGCGAATTTGGCACTGCAGGCACTTGCTGCTGCTATAATTGGCGGTATTACCTTTGAAGGCGGCAGGGGAAGCCTTGTCGGTGCATTTTTTGGAGTCCTGCTTCTAGGTATCTTAAGTAATTCATTGAACATAATCGGGGTATCTTCATTTACCCAGACTATTATTTTGGGCGCAATAATCGTAATCGCTACGGTTATAAGCAATATCGGACGGATGAGGCGGTAGAAAGTAATTTTTATAAATTTGTCTCCCCTCTTTTTTACAAATTAATATAAGTTATAAGTATTATTGACGAAAGGTGTATGAATGTGAAAGTTCTTGCGATAGGGGCACATCCTGATGATGTCGAATTGCTTTGTGCGGGAACAATGGCAAAATTTGCAAAGCTTGGAAACGAAGTTTTTATATGCCATGCTTGTAATGGCAATAGGGGCAGCAAGGTTTATTCATCAGAAGAGCTGGCTGTCATAAGAAGAAAAGAAGCTATTGCTTCAGCTGAAATAATAGGGGCTGTTTCAATATCAGCTGAGATTTTTGACGGAGAGATTGTGCTGGATTTAAAATCAAGAATTAAGATCATAGATGTCTTAAGACAGGCAGATCCAGATCTGGTGATCACTCAAAGTCCCGATGACTATCACTCGGACCATATCAATATAAGCAAACTAGTCTTTGAGGCTACTTATCTTGCAAATCTGGCACTCTGGAAAACAGATTTTCCTCCAACTACTAAATTACCATACCTATATTATATGGATACAATAGCAGGTGTTAATTTTAGCCCTGATGAATATGTTGATATATCCGGGACCATTGATACCAAGATAGATATGATGATGAAAATGGAGTCCCAGCTAGGCTGGCTCAAAGAGATGCATAATTGTGATTCTGCAGAGTTTATTAAGACTGTTGGAAAATTCAGGGGATTTCAGGCAGGAGTAGAATATGCAGAAGCCTTCACACAGCAAAAGATGTATCCACAGGGACTCATAAAGAGAATATTGCCATAGAATAGTAATAATAAAATAACCTGGACACAAATAATAGGTGTAGAAATTTTAAAAAGCCTGAGCTAACGGTCTTGATTTAAATATTTGTTTATTATTAGCATAGCTGTTTTAAAAAATAAATGAGAAGGGAAAAAAAATGAAAAAGACAATTGCTGTAGTAACTTCTACTTATCCTAATTACAATGGTGAAGAAGCGATGGAAGGCATTTCTAAAGCAGGTTTTAAATATATCGAACTTGCGAGTGCCCCTGAATACTTTGAGCACATTCCCAGACCAGAAAAAGGGGTTAATAAAGAGATAGTAGACAATGTACTGAAATCGTGTGCAGGCTATGGCCTTACATTGCAGTGTATTGCAGGGCATACGAGGATGATGAAAGAAAACTGTATTGATGATTTTAAGAAAGTCCTGGATTTTGCAGGTCTTGCAGGGGTCAAGTTTGTGACCACTGATACAGGAGAGGTAAAGACCGGGGAAGATGAAAAGAAGTTTTACTCAATAATAAAAGAATTAGGAGATTATGCAAAAGACAAAGATATTACTATCTGTCTCGAAATGCATGGCGGCTGGTGCAATACTGGTAAAATAGGGGCGCAGATAATAAAAAAGGCAGGTCATCCAAATGTCAAATTAAATTACGATACAGCAAATGTAGTCTACTTTGGGGGAGTAAGACCTGAAGAAGACCTGAAATATGCACTGCCTGTTATGGGCTATATTCATTTAAAGGACCATGGTACGGGAAAATTGCAAGAATGGAATTTCCCTGCTCTTGGTAACGGGATTTTGGATTTTGGGAAGATATTTAAATTACTGGAACAATTCGATGGTATGGGGAGCGTAGAAGTGGAATTTGATGGTAAAGAGCGATCCCTTGCAGAGATAAACGAAGCAGTAAAGAAATCCTATGATTTTCTTAAAAGTAGCGCACTTCTTTAATAAGCTTTATAATATTTTCATAAAAAGGAGGTAGCAAGTGGTTAAATTTGCTTTAATAGGAGCTGGTTTTATTGCTCATGCGCATGCTGATGCAATTAAACAAATAAAAGGTGCTGAAATTATAGCCGTAAGTGACAAGGTTGAGGAAAAAGGTAGAAAGCTGGCTGAGAGCTGCAATGCAGAGTATTATAAGAGTATAGATGAACTTTTAAAAAATAAAGGTGTCG
This sequence comes from uncultured bacterium, assembly GCA_965370465.1. Lineage (GTDB taxonomy): Bacteria > Actinomycetota > Humimicrobiia > Humimicrobiales > Humimicrobiaceae > M55B120. The sequence continues at coordinate 7,973 of CBDUUS010000032.1, forward strand.
ACTGCGTCAACATATGTGTCCCTACCTTTTTGCATGAAGAAATGGTCATCAAGGCTGTTGCTGCCAAAAAACATATTTTATGTGAAAAGCCGCTGACACTATCCCTTGAATCTGCTGATAAAATGATAGAAGCTGTAAAAGAAAATGGTGTAAAGGCCATGGTAGGTCACGAATTGCGATTCTGGCCTGAATATATGAAGATAAAAGAATACTTGGACAGTAATGCTTCTGGCAGACCGTTGCAGGCTTTTTGCCAGAGACTTGCAGTGACACCGGACTGGCATCAGGGAAACTGGGGTGCCAGTGAAAAATTTGGAGGCGGTGCAGCGCTGGATCTTCATATCCATGATCTTGATTATCTGATCTGGCTTTTTGGGAAACCGTCAATTGTAATGGCACAGGGTATGTATGATCCAGTTTTAAAAGAAGCTGGAGGATTGGCGCATATCGGAACAACGATCGAGTTTAAAAACAAGGTCTCTGCTATTGCCGAATGTGGATGGGCCTTTAAGGGGGCATTCCCATTCAGTATGGCAATAAGAGT
>CBDUUS010000033.1:0-8456 GCA_965370465.1 uncultured bacterium
CTGGTCCATTTTTCGTTTAATGAAATTTTTATTATTTCCGGGAAGCTGCTTTTTTCAGTCTTGAGATCTATATTTCTTTCAAGAAAGCTGCAGATAGTTTCTGAGTTGTCTTTTATTCTTTCAATTTCGAATAAATACTCAATTTCCAATTTTACAATCGGAGATATGAATAAATCATTTTCTTCAATATATTGTTTCGCTTTTTCCGATAATAGATCCAATCTTTTCTCATATAGCCATATTGCAATATGTGTGTCTAAAAAGCAGCTCATAGATTGTCTTTCTCCTTCCACTCACTATCAAAATCAATATCAATTATACTTTCAGGATTCCCTATAATAGTACTGTGTTCTTCCAATCTTTCAAGCTTGCTCTTCTTTTTTTCTGGAATGATCTTCAATATCTCGCCCTTTCTGTTTATTTTGACCGGAATACCTGAGTCAAGGATCTCATCAAGTATTCTATAAAGGTTCTGCCTTAATTTAGTAGCAGTTAGAATCATCTTTCCTCCTAATTTTAATTATAGTATAGTACAAATACGTATGTATATCAACTAATAGTGCGTACGTGTCATCTAAAAGTTAAAAGTGTTTGTTAGGGGGCCATTCTAATTGGTTTTCCTTTTTTGGTATGATATATTAATTCTTTAAATTATTTTGGCTTATTTTTAGATAAGAGGAGATTTTATGAGCCTGATGGGGATCGATATCGGTACAACGGGGGCAAAGGCTATCGCTTTTTCGGAAGACGGCAGGATACTTGCCAGTTATTATCTTGAATATAATCTCCTTTTTCCGAAGAAGGGATGGGTTGAGTTTGATACTGAAGATATGTGGAAAAAAATATTTGAAGTGATCAAAAGTGTCAATTCCCATCAAGATGTTAAAAAGGACCCGGTCCAGGCGCTGGCAGTATCCACAGTAGGAGAATCCTTTACACCAATAGATAAGAACGGAAACATCCTTCATAATACTATATATTCCTCAGATTCAAGGAGTGTCAAAGAACTGGACTATATGCTCTCTATAATCCCTGCAAAAGATCTGTATTATAAAACCGGTCTTCCTCCTCAATATGTTACAGCTCTTAATAAATTATTATGGGTCAAAAATAATCTTCCTGATATATTTAAAAGGACCAAAAAGTTTCTTTTTACTGAGGAACTTCTGCATCATAAGCTCGGCATCAGAGATTATAGAATAAATTATCCTTTAAGCTCGACAACTCTATTTTTCAATATTAGAGAGAAAAAGTGGTCGACTGAGATCCTGGATAAATTTGAGCTCGATCCCGGACTTTTTGCTGTCCCCACGCCTTCAGGTACCGAGATAGGAGCAGTGAGTCCGGAAATAGCGGCCGAGCTTGGATTCAGCGGAAAGGTATCTATAGTAACAGGCGGCCATGATCAGCAGTGTGCCGCATTTGGAGTCGGAGCCATATCAGGTGGCATAGCTGCAGATGGGATCGGCACAGTTGAGTGCGTAGTGCCTGTATTTGATAAAATAATCATGAAGGACAGCATGTTTAATAATGATTTTTCAACAAGGGCCCATGTTATTGAAGATAAATATGTGACTTTTGCATATAATCTCACAGCAGGGAGCATACTTAAATGGTACAGGGATAAACTGGCTCCCGATTTTAAGGGAGAAGCCGTATCCAGGAAAATGGATGCATATGATTATTTCTTTAAAGATATTGATTTTGAACCATCCGGCATCTATACTCTCCCTTATTTTTCAGGTACGGGCACCCCGTATCACGACCCGGTTATAAAAGGCAGCATGATAGGCCTGAGTCTTTCAACTGAAAGAAAAGATATCTTCAAAAGCATTGTAGAAGGACTTGTTTTTGAAATAGGATTTAACCTGGAGCTTCTTGAGAAGTCAGGACTTGAGATAAAAGAACTCCGTGCAGTAGGCGGGGGTTCGCGCTCAGACTACTGGCTGAGCCTTAAAGCTTCAGTATTGAACAAGGTAATAAAAAGAATGGATATAACTGAAGCAGGCTGTCTTGCCACTATGATGCTGGCCGGAAGTGCGATCGGGAAATTCAGTATTGCCGAGGCACAGGAAAGATTTGTAAAGACTGGCAAAGAGTTCCATCCTGATCCAAAAATTACTGATCGCTACGGCCCGCATTTTGAAAAATATAAGAAGATATATAGTCTTGTATCCCGGCTGTATGATTGATGATAGATAAGATATTATCACTGGAAACTAATACTATTAATAATTACAAGACAGATTCCCCGCTTTAAAGAGATATATTATTGATGAAAGCATTTAAATATATTAATGGCGACAGTAATGAAATGATTGCCAGCAGAGTTTTTGCTGCTGACAATTTTTTGCAAAGACTTTTTGGCCTGCTATTTAAAAACCCTCTTAAGGATGGAGAGGCTCTTCTTATAAGGGACTGCAGGAGTATCCATACTATTGGTATGAGATACAGTATTGATATTGTGTTTATAGATGAAAACGGAAAAGTGATCTCTACTCTTAAAGATATTCCGCCGTGGCGTTTTACCCCATATATCAGAGAAGCCAGATCAGTGATCGAATTTAGATCCGGATCTCTAAAAGGGGAAACCCTTAATGCAGGCGATAGGATAATATTTGTGCAATAGGATGCCTTAAGCTATTTGCTATATTTCTTTACAATCTTCCCGTAGATATCGGATTTGGGCTTCATAAACCTTGCTATCTTAAAATGGCCGAGAGCCCGGCTGACCCTATTTTCTTTTATGAGACATAGCCCCATCCCATAATGCGCAAAATCATTGGAAGCATCAATCTGGATTGCTTTATTGAAATGGTCCATGGAAGAGCTGTAAAAACCTATATTATAATAACAGATTGCGAGAGCCTCCCTGATCGAACCTTTTTCAGGTTCTAATTTCCTGGCCTTTTCAAGTAAAAACGAGGCATTCAAGAAATCATTTTTTTTCATAAATTTTCTGCCCTTTATAAATAGGCTATATGTATTATCCATGGGTCCCTTTTTAAAAATATTGCTGTATATATTATAGGATAAAAACAGCCCAAACAAAAAAATAATATTTATTTATTTACACAAATAAATAAATATGTTAATATACAATTAAAAAAGGAAATGATTTGAACAGGATCTCTCTTATATTAAAAAATAAAATATCAGCCGTATTATTTATAATAGCTGCAATCATCGGAGCCATCCTTATAATATGGTACTTAAAAGCCGTCATGCAAAATAATGCAGCCGGTGAAACGCTGGAGCAAAAATCCGGAATAGAAGATGAGCAGCAGGACGTGGAAGGAATCGTGGGAGATCACGAAGTCTGTTTAGATGATCTGTCCGGCCTGATACCATCGGGGATGAAAGCGGTAAATCTTCCAATAAGCTTCTTCGGGAACCACTTAACACTGAAGATAGGTGACAGGATAGATATAATCTCTACCTATTACGATAAAGAGTCCGGCGTGCTGCATGCGGAAGTGATCCTCTCAGGGAAGGAAATAATCAGTCTTGGATCAGGACAGGGCACATATGAAGATAGACATGGATCCATTAGCAGCAGTATTTTCCCGGAAGTCTCATCTGGAGCTGATGTGAATAATAGAATAAGCAGAATATTGATTATCACCTTTTTTCTTAGAGATGAAGAGATCGTGAGATCTTTTACAGCTATAGAAAGCGGGATGCTATATCTCTCACTCTGTCCGCAAAATGGTATAGACACAAATTATTGAAATGGCATTAGCATCTATAAATCGATCAACAATTAAAAACAGGGAGAAAATAATGAAAAGAACCGGCAGTCCAGAGTCAAATATCATACTATTCACATCTGCAAAGGGAGGAAGCGGCTGCAGCTTCCTGGCGAATTCGGTCGCCTCTTATATGGCTCTCAAGACTACCTCGAACATACTTCTTCTTGATATGAATATTGGTAGAAGCGATAGCAGGATAGTCTTTGATGTCAATGACCGGGAAATAAAGGATCTTGGAGATATTGAGGAAAATATTAAAAAACTTGATACCATGGTACTAAAAAGAGTAGTGATCAATCTTGAGAGCACACTTAATCTTATAGTGCCTCCGCTAAAGATGGATAGAACCGGGATATTTCAAAGAGAGAACTTAAACAGGTTTATTGAATGCTTGAGGGATCACTTTGATATGATCTGTATAGATATGCCCGGCCATTTATTCAGTTATATAGATATGATGGAAATCGATATTGCGGACAGGTTTGTATTCGTGTCTCTGCCTGATATATTTTCTGTAAATAATAATAAGACGCTTATTGATCATCTGGAAGGGATCAGGCCGGGTCTTGACTGCTATCTGGTGATCAATAAATATAATATGAGGCCCGCTATCTCACCTACTGGTCTGGCAAATATTCTAAAATACCCGATAGCTTCATTTATTCCTTATGACAGGGATATTGAATTTCTTGTCAATACCAGGGGGCCCGGCTATATTTTCAATTATAATCTAAGGATAGCAAGGAGTATTACCGGACTTTCCCGAAAGATCATTGAGGAACTCGGCTCATGAATATAAATTCAGTAGATACAGATATTGAAAAGAGGATAAGACAAAAATTATATGAAAAGATACAGGGTAAAGAATTTTTACAGTTTCCCATAATGGACCGGCAGGAGGTGCTTGAAAAAATTATTGGAGATATTGCTGATGGTGAGAATATACTGCTTTCCGGAGATGAGCTGCGGACCATGATGCTTAAATTTGATGAAGATGGTTTTGAGCTCGGCCCGATCAGCATTCTGATGAGAGATCCTCTGGTGACAGAGATAATGATCAATGATTTCGATGAGATATACATAGAAAAGGAGGGCCGGCTCCTGAGGCAAAAGGTAAAATTCAGGGACAGCCGCCATATAAAAAATATTGTTGATAAGATCCTGGGTCCGCTTGGTCTGAGAATAGATGAAAGCCACCCTATGGCGGATGCAAGGCTTGAGGATGGTTCCAGGATCAATGTGGTCCTGAGCCCTGTAAGCATAAATGATATTGTGGTCACTATAAGGAAGTTTAAAGACGATATGAAAGACATGGAGCAATTAGTAAAAGCCGGCTCTTTGAGCTATGAGATCGGACAATTCCTTATAGCCTGTGTACAGAAAAAAGTAAATACTCTGGTGAGCGGCGGGACCGGCACTGGAAAAACTACACTGCTAAATATATTATCGGAAGCCCTACCTGAAAGCGAGAGGATAATAACCATCGAAGAGACCATGGAACTCCGGTTCACCCATAAAAATCTTGTAAGACTGGAAGCAAGGACTGCCAATATTGAGGGTAAGGGAGAAATAATTATAAGGGACCTTGTCAGGAATTCCCTCCGGATGCGTCCTGACCGGATAATAGTCGGGGAGATAAGAGGCTGCGAGGCAGTGGATGTGCTGCAGGCGATGAATACCGGACACAGCGGTTCTATGACGACCATACATGCTAATTCACCCGGGGATGCGATAACAAGGCTTGAGACTATGATACTGCTTTCAGGGCATAATATAGACCCATTGACCGCTGAAAGGATAATTGCTACTTCCCTGAATTTAATAGTGCATCTAAGGAAAACAGATGATGGGAAAAGGATGATCGACTGTATCAGTGAAGTAATATATAGACAAAACGTATCAAGAAAGGGCGATCCCATATTATGTATTAAAGATATTGCCACCGCCAGATACCCGGGATCATGTGAGAATGGTGGCGGGGCTTTAGCCCTGTTTACAGGATATGAACCCACATTCGGGAATACTAAGAATTTTAGCATATAGGACAGTGCTTGTATGATAAGAGAAAAAGGCCCAAAAAAATATGGATCAATGAATATATTTACAGGAAAAAGAATAAGGAATCCCTGTATATTTTTAATAATTACCGGCATTTTTTACCTGTGGTTTCAAAATATATTGCTGGCTCTATTTATTTCTGCCTGCATATCGATTTATATTATCGATATTTTCAATCTCAGAGAGAGAAATAGGACAAAGAACCTCCACAAACAGCTAATAGAGTTTCTGGAATATATGGTTATAATGCTCAGAGCAGGCAAGACGCTTCGATATATTTTTTTAAACTCATGGAAAAAGTTCCCGGATCCGCTTGGAAAATATTTAAAAGAATTAGCCGAAGGTCTTGAAATAAATCCAGATCTTGATGAGATGATGAATGCATTTGAAAGCAGCAGCGGAAGCAGAGAGGTAAGGCTCATAACATCAGGAATAAGGATCAATAGTAAAACAGGAGGAGATCTTGTGACTTTATTAAGCTCCATAGCTATCACACTGAGAGAAAGCCTTAGATCCAGCTCGCGCCTCAATAATCTTACACTTCAAAGCAAGCTCTCCGCCAATATAATTAGTCTTTTTCCGATAGTGATTCTTTTGTTCCTATATTTATTTTATAGCAGCAGAATACTGGATTTTTTTTCTACTTCTACGGGTGTTATTGTACTTATTGCCGGAGGAGTACTTGAGATATTGGGAATCATCTCTATGAAAAGAATAATAAGAGAGTAGGCGGTTTGGCCGGTGAAGATGTATTTTATTGCAATATGCTACTATGTCCTTTTAGTGGCGGGTTTCTATTTTATCTTTCTGAGAAATCCTGCGGCGGCAGAAGCAGGGCATATAAAGAAGAATGGATCACCTGGCATACTAAAAATTATTGTCAATCTTTTAAATACTACAGCCCATAGAATAGGTGCAATACCGGGAAAAGCTGACAGAGGAAATGGTCCATCCACTAAAAATAGAATACTGGAAATACTGGAGTATGAAAAAGATCTATATATCACCGCTGAAGCATTTTTTGGGTATAAAATGATCTCAGCATTCCTTTTAATAATCGGAGGAGGTTATATTGGAAACAGTCTGTTTTACAGTATGCTCTCCGGGGCGGCAGGAGGCATAATAGGTTATTTTATTCCGGATATGATAGTAAACAGATTTGCAGCCAGAATATCAGAAGATATTGATAAGGAGCTATCATATGTAATAGATCTACTGCGCATATCAACTCTTTCCGGCCAGAATATATATAATTCTTTCAGCATCTTTATTGAAAAATACAATGGGAGAATATGTTATGACCTCAGAAATTTTATCAGGGATATTGATACGGGAGCCGGAAAAGATTATGCATACCGCAGTCTTATAGAAAGGAATAAATCAAAACAGTTCAGGGAACTTATGTCGGTTCTGATGGAAGCAGATAAATATGGTTCCCCTATAAACGAGATCCTGGCCCTGAGATCCAAACAGATAAATTTTGAAAATTGGGATAATGCAGAAAGGAAAGCAAAGAAGATAAGCCTTCTAAGCCTGCTGCCGCTGATTTTTTTAATACTTCCAGCATTTATACTACTGGTAGGCGGCCCGCTTATATACTCTCTTGCGTCAGGAATATTTCCCTGATCCATAATAGCCTGACACCCCGGTGATACTTATATCATCCGGGGTGTCTTTATCAGGCGTCCCATAAACTTATATAAAAAGACTTAATTTAAAAATATAGTAGTAACCACTCTTCTGCCTCCGCTATCTGAGATACCTATGCCGATCAGCCTATAAGGGCCCCTTAGCATATTGTCCCTGTGGCTCGGAGAGTTCATCCAGGCATTTATAAAGGCCTTTGGGCTCCCATAACCGGCAGGAGTTGCATTTCCAAGGTTCTCTCCGCCATTTGTATAGGAGATACCGCAATTTCTAAGAATGGTAAAAAAGGTAGAACCATCAGGTGCATAATGAGAGAAATAATTTTTTGATAGCATATCACCGGTCCTGGTCCTTGCAATGTCTGTAAGGGACTGATTGGCCTCAAGCTGCGATAGGCCATGATCTGCTCTGACCTTATTAATAAGCCTTAGTACCTCTGCCTCCAGGCTGCTAAGATCTGCCCCGGTGGGCCCTGTCTGGCTCGAGGCAGCCCTGCTGCGGGCCTCTGCTTCTGCAGTACGGGCCATATTTACATCATATATATCCTTTGCGGCACTGGCGAGATTATCTTCTACATCTTCTGCTATAGAACCGGATATACCTGCCGCTTCAATATTTGCTGTTACCTGTACTATATCTATACTATCTCTATCTGCTCCTGATACAGATGCCTTTGACACAAAGCTGCCTGAGATATCTGAGACATTAAATGAAAAGGACACTGAAGTTATAACTACTGCTAAAGTAAGTATAACTATAAGAGAGCCCGGTATTAATTTTTTTCTACACATAAAAAACCGCCTGACCAGGTAGAGACTAAGAGACGGCTTTTTTGACTCGCAAAAAAGTAATAGCCGGTTGCACCACTGGCTCTGCATATTCCTGGTGCCCAAAAGACAGAACATGCTTCATAGCCTCTATTACTGGTTTCTAACTTATAATGTTTTCAATAGAACTATAATTTAAGATTCTTTTAATACATTAATACATATAATTATA